>CAIWJG010000632.1 GCA_903912925.1 uncultured Verrucomicrobia subdivision 3 bacterium
CGCATCGCCAGCAGCCGCATCGCCAGCAGCCGCATCACCAGCAGCCGCATCGCCAGCAGCCGCATCACCAACCGCCGCATCACCAACCGCCGCATCACCAGCAGCCGCATCACCAGCAGGCGCATCGCCAGCAGCCGCATCGCCAGCAGCCGCATCACCAGCAGCCGCATCGCCAGCAGCCGCATCACCAACCGCCGCATCACCAACCGCCGCATCGCCAGCAGCCGCATCGCCAACAGCCGCATCGCCAACCGCCGCATCACCAGCAGCCGCATCACCACCAGCCACATCGCCAGCAGCCGCATCGCCAACCGCCGCATCGCCAGCAGCGCCCACTTCGTCGGCGCCGACTTCGCCGGCCACGGCAGCATCGCCAGTGCCATCTTCACCGAATGTCAGAGCTTGGTCTTGTTCGCCAAGCACCCACTGCGGTCCTGTTTGTTCCTCTTCGCTGGCCGTTTCTTCCCCGCGAGTCCACTCGCTCCCTGTTTGGGTCGCTTCGCTGGCTTCTTCTTCACCGAGTGTCCACGTTTGCTCCACCACCCACCCTTCAAGGTGATCGTCAGGAACCGCAAAAACAGGCTCAGAGTCCGCCTTTGCCCAATTTTCTGTGGCCTGTGCAGCACGCTCTGCGAGAACCCCAAGGACCATCGCCCCCGCCACCACCAGACCGACCACAGGTTCCATTTGCTCGGCCGCGTGATTCACTTGTGGGTCTATATGATCTTTCGCCTCCCGTAACTCTGCGCAGGTCTGTTCGCCTTCGATCTTAGAAGCGGCTATTTTATCGTCATATTGATCAACATTCGCGGTCTCTTCTACGTTCCCATTCTTTTCGTTGTGTGCCATAAGGCCTTCTCTATTTACTGGTTAAGTTTCAAGTTTGATCAGTCGAATCCGCACTCATGTCGCCTGCCAGCACTCGTGAAAACAAATCGCATTGTCCCATTTCACGGTTCCATTCACGCAGAACTTTGCTCTGGCTGTGCCCACGAATCTCCTGGCTATGGCCGTATGGGTAATCCATCCCGCCAAAGAACAAGTCTTGGTCTGCACAACCAAAATGTCTGCCCATACATACATTGAATGCGCGCTTCTCATAGTGGTCCCATTGATCACCGCAAAACAGTCCTGACCGCAAAATGGACCCACTCGAAAGCCGCGGCCGTGACGAATAGCTGCGTGGCGATCTTCTTGGAAGTTGTGTAATGAGGATCTCCCGCGCCATTGGCGGCCAGGAACGGGGACGCGTTCCAGAGCCACAGATATTTGCCTTCCCTCCAGACCCAGTGTTTGATATACTGTGTGGCCATCGGTTTGAGTTGCGTGCGAAATTGGTGCAGCTGTTCATGGAAACTTAATCGGGCAATGTGGGTGCTGGGGGCGTTCTCAAGCGTATAAAACTCGGTTACTAACTTACATGAAAGCATATAGAGGTACGAAAGCTCCGCAGGATTGGGCGATCCCTCAGCGTTCATGGAACGCTCGTGATCTTGGCCCCCGCTTTCATTTCTACTGCGGTGCGACTCAACAACCAATGACCCCATCATTTTGGAGCGGCTCAGGCTATTCATCACGGCGTCGAGGAGAACGCGGATGCGACGAGGGTTCCTTTCGGAAAGTGCTGTTCCGAGCCTGGCTTGATAACTTCTGATCAGCCCCACAAGAGAAAAGAGTTTTACAGAGACCAAGAGCGCAACCGTACTCGCGAGCTTAAATGTTATGATAATGACGGACTTTTGCAGTGCCACCAAATGGAAGACCAAGGCGATGAGGAGGCTAACGACCCATGCGATTGCCGTCGTGACAATTACATGAGCGAGAACAATGAGGCAGAGTTTGCTGAAGAAATGCAGTTTTGCCGCCACACCCCACCCGTACACATTTGCGTAGAACAGCCGGTGAAATGGATTGTAACGTTTGAACCAGGGCTCCGGAACCCAGTCAATCGTGGGATCAAATAGAGGGTTTTTGTAGCGGAACGGAGCCGCCAGTTTTAGAAGGAAGGACCAACTGATAATCACAACCTGCTGGAGAAGCCTCCATCGTGGTAGATTTGCTGGTGGCCCCCCCACCCGTTCCTGCTGCATCAGGAAGCCTTCATCGATAGAGATAGAGTCCTCTGAACTGTTTCTACTCATTTTGGCTGCGCACCAAAAACGTGAGGCACGCGGAAGCGCTAAGAACTGTTCACGTAGCAAGGATACCAGCCGCAAGGGCCTCCCTCTAAACAACTGCCAGCGACAAAATCCGGCCAAGCCGAACAGCCAACGGAGCGAGAGAATCAGTGAGTTGCGATATTTATTCATACTGGAGGAGCTCATGCGTTCTATTAGCCACTGATCGGAATGTTGTCCAAAAGTTTCTTTAGGAACCTGTGAGTGCCCGACGCATTCCCCAGTCGCTGGCGAAGTGCTCCCGCAGCGCCCGGCAACTCCCCGGCCAACTCGTCCAACAGCGGACCGCTTTTAAGTATATCCCAGAAGTCGTGCATATCGACGGCAGCTCACTTCTTCGGCTGCGGGCTTGGCAGTGAGGTATGTCGGAATGAGGCTGCGGAGCTCCACAATTGGCTCTTGAGCTCACCGGGCAGGTCGGTTACCGAGCCTTGGCGCACGGCCACTGCAGGCGCGGGCGGCACGGTCTTAGCAGGGCCTGGTTCATGGGCTTTGAGTGGTGGCCCCGTGGGCGCAACTGGAGCCGCTGCACGCTCGCCGGTAGTGGGCTCGTTAATCGTCGCTGCACCTTTGGTCATTATGGCCTTGGCGGACCGCCCCGATGGCGCTGAACCTATCGGTTGGTTGCCCGCCCACAGCAACCCCGCCGCTACCAAGGCCGTGCCCAGAGTCACCAGAGTGGCTTTGGTATCCGCGGCCGAGACTTCTATTGTCAACTTATTGTGCTTCATAGTTATCATTCATTTCGAGATGGGCGGTCCGCCATGGCCGGGTGACAGGCCACCTCCTGGCGTTGGCCATCGTGGAACACCAGTTCATCTACCACATACACCGGTTGACCGGCTTCCCATTGGATGGTTCCGGCAGTAAGTGCCACCGCTCTCGGCGTCGCTGCCACGCTCTCCAGCGCAGCAATTTGTCGAACCTTGAAAGCTTCCAGTGTGGCGATGCTACACACCAACTGAAACGAGCTGACCGGGCTGCCCGCCGTCCGCTCCACTTGCATGCGTAGCTCCTCAATCCCGGCCACCGCTCGGTCCAACTCAAACGCCATTTCGCCCAGTGGCAGATCGCTCACAAACGCCTCGACTAGCCACCGGCCCTGCTGTGGCGCAACCAGCCAAGCCCGGCCGTCCTCCGTTCGCACCACCACCCGCGCGGCGTCTGCGCTGACCATCCGCGCCACCAGTGGAAGATCCCACTCAACGCAAGGCAGGGGGCTGCCGGCCGGACGGGGCTGCAACTTCGGCAGTTTTATCTGCCGGCGTGACTGGAGTTTTGCCAAGGGCGCCGGCTCGAAGGGCTCGATCGCGGCCAACTTCATCACCGGCACCGCTGTCCCCACTCTGGCACCTGGTTTGCCGGCGCACCCCTTCTCATCCAGCCGCAGGCGGGCAGCCAACTGCCCAGGCGTGCTGTCCCGGCCAAACTGCACAGGGGGTGAAGGCTTGGGAGCCGGCACCGGCCTGGGCGAAGGAGTCGGGGCTGGAGCGGGAGCTCCGAGCCAGTCCTCTTGAAGCCTTTTGACCGGGATAAACTCTGCCAGCGGCGCACCGCTTGCGGTGCAACGACGGCGGCCGTTGGCTTGGAGCAATAGCAGCAGGATGACTACTGTCGCCGTGGCGACGCAGACCATGCTGGCCTTAAACGGGGCGCTCATCGTGTCGTCCCTGCGGTGTTGTGGCCGGCCAATAGCACGTGCCCGCCTGCCGCTTGAATCTGATCCAGCACCTCCAGAAGCGCAGCCCCCGACACACCGCCTTGTGCCGGCAGATACACGGCCACCGCCGGCGAAGGCCCAAGCTGCGGCACCACTGCCCCTAGATTTGTGCAGATGGTGTGGTCGTTTAAACTCACTACCCCGTCAGATCCCAAGAAGATCTTCAGTGCGGGTTGCTCCGTTCCCGCGCGTGTGGCACGCGATTGCGCCGGGTAGAGCATGGCCGTCTGGGCCAGCAGTGCTACGGCCAGCACGGTGACCATTTTGGTCATGCCATCACGCCCCAATTGCAACAGTTCCATTAAGCCGCCCCGGTCTTTCATGCGACACCTTCCACGGTCGAGGTTGCGGGGCTTCCCAACTCCACCTCGGTTCCCGCTGGCTGGGAAGTTTCGGCCAATGCCGAGGCTGGCAGGAACGCCAGTCGGCCTTCCTCACGCACCAGGATCATTTCCGACGCGCTCTCGATGATCTGCACGGCCAAACCAGCCAGCATGAACCCAAAAGCCATCCCGACATGGCGCATGGATTCCTGCAGCCGCTCCACCCCGGTACTCAGGGCGAAAATCAACCCCAGCACCGTGAGACTGAACGCGATGTTCACCGCCAGCCCCCGCATGAAGTGCATCAGGCTAAGTTGGCGCCCATAAATCCGCTGGAACGCGGCCCCACCGCTCTCGCCCGCCTGGGGCAGGTGGCCCAGGGCGGCTTCGGCCCGCAGGGCGAACCACCGCCGCCAAGCCGCCCAGTAGCCAAAAACCAGAATCAGGCAGGGCACCGACATTAAGAGCACCTGAAGATTCATAGATCTTCCTTCCCGGTGTCGTTCACTTGACGGCCGCTCGCCCCTATGAGTTTTATAATGAGCTCATCAGAGATGCGACCGCTCAGATAGATGATGTCGTCGGCCGACACCTTCACGGGCTGGTCCAGGAATTCGATGTACCTGGCCGCCGCCGCGTCATCTTTCTGTCCCAAACGGGCAATGCTCACCAGATCCTCCTTGGACAACCGCCCGGGACGCGTGATTCGACCGACCGGCAAGACGCTGCTGGAGGCGGGTACTCGGCGGCTGGCAACGGACCGGCCTGCCGCCTGTCCCCAAGCTTCTCGCACCTGTTGCTGGACTGACGGATCGTTCACCCGCTCCTCCCACCCCGCAGGCAGTGCAGGACCTGCCGCACCTTGGTTTGTTGCTGAAGTGGAGGCCGAAGCGCTCACGGAGCGAACGGCCTCACCACACTCCTCCAACGCCTTGGTTACAAGCTGGCGCTGGTCGGCTGACAACGCGCCTAGGCGCTGCTCGAATTGCACCGGATCAACCGGATGACGGCGCCCCACCCACCACCATCCGGCCAGCCCGGCGATCAGAATAATTGCAATCAGGATCCGCATAGTAACCTCCGCTTAAGGGCTTTTGGCGATTAGTTTGCCGCTGCACCGCTCCGGAAGATCTCCACCGCTGACAGGAGTGCATCCTGCAGTTCCAAATGTAGGTGCTCCACTTCGTTGGCAGCCTGTTTGAAAGCGACGGCATCACGCTTGAGCCGCCCGTCCTTCTCGATCATGTCCTCCGCCTTGGCCAGGGCCAGGCTGAAACGGCGATAGGCACTTTGAAGTTTGACCAACTCCCGACTCGAGGCGTTGAGACGGGCCACGTCACCTTCAAAGCCGGCCAGAATCTCCGTCAGCCGCTCGATGGACCGTTTGGTCTCCGAACCGACAATCTCGTCCTCCACACCGTCGAGCGCATCCAGCTCACGAAGGGTTTCCAGTTCCGTCGGGCTGATCACCACGGAGTTGCTGCCACGCTGCTTGGCCAAAGCCATCCGCTGCTTGAGTGCTCTTTCGATGTCGAGCAGCCGCCCCGATGCCCAAGTGCTTAACCCTCTGCACTGCGTCAGTAGGCCTGTCAGATCTTCCCCAACTCCGGCCGAGGCCCTGCGCATGTCCTTGACCCACACCGCCAGACTCTTCTCCAACTTCTCGGGGATCTCGCCCACCACGCCCATCACGGCGGCCTTGATCGCGTTCTGACGGACCAAGCTGATTGCCGCCATACTCTCGGGGCCCTTGCGCACCGCCCCGGTGGTTTCCGCAATCGCGGCCACCTTCTTCTCGACGTCCTGAACGTCCTTTGGCACAAGGAATGGCACCGCCACCGCAACTCCACCCTCCGGCGGTGCGGTTGTAGAATATGCAGCTTCGGAGATGCACATGAACAGGGCTGAAAACAGGGCTGCCCTCCAAACGGGAGAGGCTACAGCTAAGTTCGTTGCGAATGGCATTGAGACCCACTTGGAACTGACAGTATTACTTAATGATTTCTTTTGCATATATTTCTTTCGTTTTTAATGTTTCTTGCGCTGCGGCTCGATTTTGCGTGTCGCCGTTACGTATTGTTAAAGAAGGCTATTTCTCGGAATTCCGGCAAACGGAGCTTTTCTGTTAGCGGCACGGTTGGGTTTGCCCTTGGGGATAAGAGGAGGTTTGGCACCTGTGACAAGTTGCGTCAGTCGGCTATAGCCTTGGAAAGGTTGAGAAGAAGCTCGCTCAGAAGACCTCTGGCTTTCCGGATCCAGGATTGACGCTGCTTCTCGCGAGGTGCCCAGTAAGCTCCTTTTTGAGTGGAGGGGACTGAATCAGCCGTTTTGGCGGGTTGGGGCCGAGTCTTCGGCGCCGCAGTACGCGTGTCGCCAGGACGCCAGATGTCGTCAGTTGCCTGGACTGGGATAACGCAGGACGGGGTGTCTTTTGCCTTCCGCAAAAGCTCGTTGCCCTCGCCGGCATGACGAGTTTCATCGGGAAGACCGCCGCGGTTATCGACGCAATCCTTGATCAGGACCTCGGTACCGGACCCGGAAACGTAAACAAGAGATCGAGAATCCGGCACCACGCTCTCCCGAAAGGTCGCCTTCGAGCCGTAGTGTATATGCATTCCCGCCTGGCCGCGCGGCCTTCTTTCGCTACTCGAGAACTGACACCAAAGAAACTCTATTTCACCTCCAGCCACGGACAGCGCGGTCTGAGTCCAGCCCAGCTCAAACCCCACAGAGACAAGGAGCCAAGCGGGGCTCTTGCCTCTGGAAGCGACGAACCGAAGGGGGCTACGTATTTCGATAACCGTGCGCTCGGGCCCCATACCGCTGAACGTCAACGATTTGGAAATAATCGTCTCGCTCTTGAGAAAGTAGCGCTTTTCTTTGAGCATGATGACCGAGCCTGGCTGTGCCTTCTCGATGAGGGAGCCCAGATCCGCAAGTTCTTCTGCTTCCTCATGTGAGTCGCGGAGGATATCGCCGAACGCAGTTTCGGGGTCGTCGCCAGGCTGTGTAATGCTTCCAAAAGCCGCCAGTTCAAGTTCGGCGAGGCCGGCGGCCAGGGTGGAAGAAGAGGTTGTTGTGATAGTCGCGTTCATGTTATGAGTATGTTTGTTTTTCGTTAATCACGGGTTTTTCCGCTTACATAGGATCAGGCCCGGGGAAGCCGAAATTCCGGCGCAGACCAGAAAAAGTTGATCCGGAGATGTTCGAGGCCGTGACTGGGCCAGGCTGAATCGGTGCCCCGCTCTCGCCGAGGCGCCGCGGTGCGGCTTTGCTGGTTAGCGCATCGCGCAGCCCGGCGATGTACATTGTTCCGAGGGCCCTATCAAATAGACCGTAGCCGGGCCGGCCCTGCTCGCCCCAGATCATGCGGCCGTGATCGGCTCGCACCGGACCGCTAAAGCCGTTGTCCACCAGGGCCCGGACAGCCGCGGCGAGATTGAGGCTCCCGGAGGGATGGGCGCTTTCGAGGAAGGATTTTGGGCCGCGAATCAGGATGTTCCGTAAATGGGCGTAGTGGATTCGCCCTTGGCTGGCGAACTCGCGAATCATCTCGGGGATGTCGTTGGCCGGGTTGGCCCCTAGAGATCCGGTGCAAAAGGCGAGGCCGTTGGCCGGCGAAGGGGCCAAGGCCAGCACCCGGCGTAGAGCGGCCGAATCGGTGATGATTCGGGGCAAACCGAGAATGGGCCAGGGCGGATCGTCCGGGTGGATGGCCATTTTGACCCCGTTGGCCTCGGCAACTGGGATAACCCGGCTGAGGAAGAAAGCGAGGTTCTCCCAGAGATTTTCTGGCTCCATTTGCTTATACGCCGCCATCCAGGCGCGTAACTCTCCAGCCGAGTACCGAGCTGCCCAGCCAGGCAGGCCCTCAGGGCCGCCCGCCGATTCAAGCGTGTCAAGGTCGGCCTGGGAGAAGCTGAGCGCCGTTGAACCGTCCGGAAGCTCCTCGGCCAGATTGGTCCGGGTCCAGTCAAAGACGGGCATGAAATTGTAACAGACAAGCTTGACCCCGACCCGGGCCACAGCCTCCATGGACGAGCAGTAGGAGTCGATATGGCGATCCCGCTCGGGCAGGCCAAGCTTGATGGCCTCGGATACAGGAATGCTTTCGACGCCGCAGAACCGAAGAGCCTGGACTTCGATAAGCTCGCGGAGCCGCGCCAGGCGGTCTTCCGGCCAAGGCTCCCCAGGGACCAGCTCGTATAGCGCGGTGATAATCCCCCCCAGGGAAGGGATTTGGGCAAGGTGTTTGAGGCTGACGGAATCCTGCGGGCCAAACCAACGTTCAGTAAGTATCATATATGTGTTTTCGCTGAGGTGCTGTGATGTATTTTGCTTTCGATAACTCAAAGGCGGCGAAACGGCGAAAATCCGGCGAAAACGAAAAAAGGCGAAGAGCGTTTGGCCCCGGCCAATTACCAGACAGCAACACCCGTGCCGCCAGACCCTGATCCTCGCCTAATTTCCTCATCCCCTCAAAGAAAGTGAAGTGGGATGCAATTATTTGCATGTTTGGGGTTGACTATTACCTATAGAAAAGCTATATGTCATCCCCATGTCAGCCCGCTTGCCCCTGCTGCACAA
>CAIWJG010000633.1 GCA_903912925.1 uncultured Verrucomicrobia subdivision 3 bacterium
ACCCGCAAGTCCACCGGCGGACAAGAATGTCCGCGCTCCGAAAAATCTAAGATGCGCACTCCCACCACTTTTGCGCAACTCATCGGTTGACATCCGCAAACCGGTTCGCTACAAAAATGCAGAATCAGTGGATAACGAGCTCGACTATGGAAAAGCATTACTCCCTCACCCGCGCAGCGATCAGTAGCTGCGTGCGCCCCAAAACCAATTCCCTATCAGTTCCAGTCTCCGCAGCGCTCCTCGCCGCCGTGCTGTGGCTGACACCAGCCGCCGGGATGGATGACTCGCTCATTCACCGCTACAGCTTCGCGACCGACGCCAGGGACAGTGTCGGCCATGCGGATGGTGCGCTGCTGAGCGGCGCGTTTGTTGTTAATGGCCGCCTGCTGCTGAACGGCACGACCAGCTACGTCAGCCTGCCGGCTGGCTTGCTGGATGGGTTATCCGCAGTAACCTTCGAGTTCTGGGCTAGTTTCGGTGCCAACGGAAACTGGGCTCGGGTCTATGATTTCGGCGACCGAACTCCTGCCAGCTATGGCCAGAACTACTTGTGTTTCACCCCTCACTCGGGCATCCAGAACCACCGGCAGGCAGCGGGGGACGCGATTCACGAGGAGTTTGTCTCCGGCGCGGGTGTTCTCGACGGCTTGAGCCTCCATGTGGCGTGCGTGTACGACCCGCCCAATGGCCTGATGACGCTCTATACCAATGGCGTGGTTGAGAGCACCAACTCGCTTTCGTTCCCGCTCCGTTCGGTCATCAACAACTTTTCCTGGTTGGGCCGCTCGCTCTATGCTGGCGATGCTTACTTGAACGGGGCGATTGACGATTTCCGCATTTACCGGGTGGCGATGAACGCGGCGCAAGTGGCGACGAGTTTCGCCGCCGGGCCGGATGCGCCCGTCAACCCCCGCCCGGTGCTCGTTAGTCAACTGCAAGGCCAGACGGTGGTCGCCGGCAGCACCGTCAACTTCAGTGTGACCGCGGGCGGTGCCACCCCCTTGAGTTACCAGTGGATGTTCAACGGAACCAACCTGCCCAGCGCCACCAATTCGGCGCTGGTGTTGACCAACATTCAGGCCGCCGACGCCGGCGCTTACGCGGTGGTAGTTACGAACAGCTTTGGGGCTGTGACCAGTGCGCCACCCGCCATCTTGACGGTCCTGAACGGGCTGGCCTATTTCAACAACTTCGAAGGTTCCGTTGGGCCGGAGTGGTCCCTCAAAACCCTCGGAGCCACCCCCAACGGCAGTCGCCGATTCCTGGGTGAATTCGGCAACCAGACCGCCACCCTGACGCTCACCAACCTGCCGCCGCACAAAGTGGCATCGGTCGAGTTCGACCTGTTCGTCATTCGCACCTGGGACGGAAACAGCGGGCCGGACCTCTGGAGCTTGCAGGCGAAAAACGGGCCGCTGCTGTTGCGGACCTCCTTTGGCAACGATTATCCGGGCAATCTTAGCGGGCAGGCATATCCCGGTCCCTACCCCGGAGGCGCTTTTCCTGATCGGTTTGGCGCGGTGGAGTCCAACAGCTTGGGATACACTTTTGCGGACGGGAACTTCTCGGGTGTGATGGACACGGTTTACCATCTACGTTTCGATTTCGAGCACTCGAACACCAACCTGGCGCTGGATTTTACCGGCTCGGGTCTGCAGGTGTTGACGGACGAAAGTTGGGGTCTGGACAATGTGAAAGTCGCTCTTCTGACCAACGCCGAGGGTCTGGTTCAATTCAGCCAAGCGGGCACGTATGTCTTCGAGGACGCTGGCAGCCTGCTGCTGAATGTTCAGCGCGTCGGCGGCAGCGATGGGGTCGTCACGGTGAACTTTGCCACCGTTGATGGCACGGCGACCGCCGGCATAAACTACACGGCCACCAACGGACTGTTGACCTTTGGTCCCGGGGAGACCAACAAGACGATTTTGATCCCCATTCTGAGCCACGCAGCGCCAGCCACTAACACGCTTTTTTATGTAACTCTAACTAACCCCACCGGTGGGGCTTCGCTGGGAGGCAACGCGCAAGTCCAGGTCTTGATTCTGGCATTGCCGACGATTGAGTTTGCCCGGTCCAACTACTTTGTTACCGAAGCGGAAGGAACGGCGGCTCTGGCGATCAATCGCTCGGGGAACTTGGGTCGCGCTTCCGGTTTCTCCATCCGGTCCCAAGCCCTGACGGCAATAGCTGGATCGGACTACCTGGACATCAACTCATCCTACACCTATGGCACCAACGTCGCGGCGGTAAGCTGGGGCATCACGATCAATGATAATACCAACGTGGATGGCACCCGGGCCTTCCAGGTGACCCTGACGAACGCGGTGGGGGCGAGGCTGGGATTGCGGACTAATACGATGGTCGTCATTCTTGACAACGACACCGCCGCCGGGCCAGCCCAAGCCCTCAGCGCCGGGGCGCGCGATGCGATTGTCCAGCCCGACGGCAAGATTCTCATCTGCGGCGGATTCAAGTACGTCCAGGGCATCCGCCAGGAATCCATTGCCCGGCTTAACCCGGACGGGACTTTGGACTCGCCTTTCAACTATGGCCTGGCGTTCAATAACTCGGCTCAAAGCATCGCCTTGCAGCCCGACGGCCGGGTGCTCGTGGGTGGGACTTTTACCTCTGTTTTCGGCCTGC
Organism: uncultured Verrucomicrobia subdivision 3 bacterium; assembly: GCA_903912925.1. Lineage (GTDB taxonomy): Bacteria > Verrucomicrobiota > Verrucomicrobiia > Limisphaerales > UBA8199 > PALSA-1440. Next base: position 2,644 of record CAIWJG010000633.1, read on the forward strand.
CACGCTCGCGCATCGTCCGCCTCCAGAGCAGCGGCGGACTGGACCCGGGTTTTTCGTCTGGCATCAGCCCTGACAACTACGTGTATAAGGTGGCTCTGCAGCCCGCGGACGGCAAGATCCTGCTGGGCGGCGTCTTCAACAATATCAGCGGTCAGGCCCGGTCGAAAGTGGGCCGCCTGAAGACCGATGGCACCCTGGATGACAGCTTCACCCCGCCGACCTTCGCCGGGAATAGCGGCTACGTCATGGCGGTGGTGGCGCTCACCAACGGGGGCATCGTTTGCGGCGGCAGTTTCGCTACTGTCGGCGGCTACAGCTACCCGAACCTCGTGCGCCTCAACCCGGATGGTTCGCTGGATACATCCTTCAACCAAGGCGGCTCCGGCCCGAATTCTGCGGTCCTGTCGGTGACCGAGTTGCCCTCGGGTAGATTGCTGATCACGGGGGATTTCACCACCTACAATGGAACGTCGCGCAATCGTATCGCCCAGATTTATTCCAACGGGATACTCGACACCTCATTCAACCCCGGCACCGGTGCCGACTCGACCATCGGACGGCGGATGGGGATCCAGCCCGATGGGCGGATTCTGATCTGTGGCAATTTCCAGACCTATAACGGCACGAGCTGCCGGCGCGTGGCCCGGCTCAACGCGAACGGCAGTCTGGACACGAGTTTTGTATCGCCGGGTGGCGCCAATTATACCGCTTATGCGGTGGCTGCCTTGCCAGACGGACGCGTGTTGCTGGGCGGCGACTTCACCGTGTTCGGTGGCAAAAGCCGCTATCGTCTCGCGCTGTTGAACTCGGATGGCAGCCTGCCACCCGAACCGGTCACATGGACGCAATGGCGTGCCGCCGACGGCGGAAATGACCATTGGTTCGCCCTCAGTGCCCGGGCGGGGTCGTGGACCGCCGCCGAGACCGAGGCCGTTTCCTGGAACGGCCATCTGGCCAGCAGCACTAGCGCCGCCAAGGAGTTATTCCTCGAAACCAATTTTCTGCGCGGCGTCAATTTGCTCCGGCCTTTCTGGATTGGGTTCAGCGACGCCGCGGTGGAAGGAACCTTCATTTGGTCCAGTGGTGAGCCGGCTGGCTACACCAAGTGGAATGTGGGTGAGCCTAACAACGTGGGGGGCAATGAGGACTATGCCGCTCTGAACTGGCCTTTTGCCCGGGCGGCTTCGACCGATGGGCAGGACATCGGCGCCTGGAACGATGTAGGTCTTAATGGCGAATTTGTCTCGGACCGGACTGACGGCCCCTATTTCGGCATCATGGAATCAGCCTATAACCCCTTGGGCATCACCATTCTGACGCAGCCCCAGAACCAGGCGGTTCCCGCCGGCGGCACTGCCAACTTCACCGTAAGCGCTGTCGGAGTGCAACCGCTAACCTATCAATGGGCGCTGCGCGGAACCAACCTCGCCGGCGCCACCAACGTCACGCTGGTGTTGACGAACTTGCAGTACACCAACGCCGGCATCTACACCGTGAGTATTACCAATGACTTTGCCGGTGTCACCAGTTCCAACGCTACCCTTACGGTCCTGCAATTGCCGGCCCAATTCGCTCACCCCGTATCGGTCTCTACCAATGGCGATTTCAGCTTGAGTTTAGGCGGCTTGTTCGGCCATGGTCCAATCGTTATTTACGCCTCCTCCAATCTCGTCGCCTGGGATGCCATCTTTACCAATCCACCGCTGGTCGGCACCCTGCGGTTTTCGGATTCAGCGGCGACCAATTTCTCGCGGCGATTCTATCGTGCGCGCGAGCAGTAGGCCGCTTTTGGCCTGTACCCGGCGAGGCTCAGAACGCCTGACCCGTGGAAGTGATCTGAGCCCGTTCTGTAACGTCGAGTTGCAAAGATGGCGAGTGGGGTGGGCTCGATGGAGGAAAACTTCAGCGCCCACATGATTCGTGGCAAGGATTTCATCCAGTTCGACCATGTGCGCGCAAATCACCCGCGCAGCCCTCATTACCTGCGGGCGTCCCAGAACCAATGTCCTATGGGTTGCCTTCAACTTTTGAAGTTCTGCGGCGCCTCCCCCAAAATTCATTGATAAAAGTATCATGGACAGGCGTCTATCCTTTCGGCCACAATAAGGCCACTGAACTGTGAGTGCCCGGCATTGAAAAAGCATAACAATGAAAACTGTCTCTACCTCGTCTCCCGAACGACCAGCCACCCCCAACCTTGCCCTTGGTGATCCACCGGCCGGCCTGAACCGTCGGCGGTTCCTTAGGGCCGCCGCCCAGGTGGGCGCCTTGCTGATGGCCCCGCAAGTGGTCCGCGGCGCGGTGCTCGGCCGCGACGGCGGCGTCGCCCCCAGCGACCGGATTGTGCTGGGCGGCATCGGCATCGGCGGCCGGGGCACCTACGACCTGGGCTGCTTCCTGGAGGAACCCGACATCAACTTCGTGGCTGTTTGCGACGTCAAGGCTTCGCGCCGTGAAGCCATCAAGCGCAAGGCGGATACCAAATACGGCAACCAGGACTGCGCCACGTACCACGATCTGCGCGAGCTTCTGGCCCGCACCGACATTGACGCCGTCCTCATCGCCACCGGCCCCAACTGGCACGCCACCGCCGCCTGCCTCGCCGCCAATGCCGGCAAGGACGTTTATTGCGAAAAGCCCTGCACCAAGAACATCGCCCAGAGCCTCGAACTGGCCGATACGTTCCGCCGCACCGGCCGCATCTTCCAAGCCGGCACGCAACGTCGCAGCCTGCCTAATTTTATGTTCGCGATCGATTTGGCCCGGCGAGGCAAGCTGGGCAAGCTCCACACGCTCTATGCGCATCCCGCCGGCCTGGCCACGGTCAGCAGCGGCTGGCTCCCCTCCGAAACCGAGCCCGACAAGGAACAAGTGGACTGGGACCTCTACCTCGGCCCCGCAGCCTGGCGACCCTTCAATAAGAAGCTGCTCGATGGCTTTAACTTTGAAAAAGGCGGCGGTCTCACCGGCGGCGGCTGCCTCGAATGGGGCTCCCATTGCGTGGACCTTTGCCAATGGGCCAACGACGCCGACCTCACCTCTCCGATCGAATATGAACCGCAGGGCAACGAGCTGCATGCCCGCTACGCCAACGGCGTCAAGCTCGTCCTGCGCGACAACGGCTGGCTCCCGCTGGGCTCCTGCCCTGTCCGTTTCGAGGGCTCCACCGGCTGGGTGGAAACCGGCGATGACGGCGAACTCGTGGCGAGCAATGAAGCGCTGCTCATCGGCAAGAAGGCCAAAATCTCCGGTTACCCCGCCAACCTCCATATCCGCAACTTCCTGGACTGCGTCCGCTCACGCGGCCAGACCCGCGCCAGCGCCGACGCGGCCTGCTACTCGCACATCACCTGTCACGCGGCCAACATTTCCCTGTTCCTGAACCGCAAGGTCACCTACGACCCCGTCAAGAACGAGTTCCCGGGCGACGAGCCGGCCAACCGCATGCGCTCCGAGGCCCTGCGCGAACCCTGGCGGCTCTGAGCAACGCCGAAACTCGAAACCCGAAACTTCCAGAACCAGAAACTACAGATTTATGACACTTAAGAGTCACTTTCCAGCTCGCCAGATTTGCGTAGTTCAAGCGTCCCATTCCCCCTCACCCCGACCCTCTCCCCTGGGGAGAGGGAGAATCACCGCCCGCTCGTCCGCGAGCCTGGTGCGTCAGGACTTGCCTAAAGACTGCCTTTGCTCCCCCCTCTCCCCAGGGGAGAGGGCAGGGGTGAGGGGGAACGGGGCACCCAAATCACAGATGCCTTTCGCCTTTGCTCAAAACCTTCGACGCTCCACGTTGATTGTGTCCTGCCTCGCCGCACTGTCCCTCCTTCTGGCCGCCAGCCCAACCTCGGCTGCCGCCGCCGACAACCACAACTGCTCCCCCGAGCAGGTGCGCGAGCTCGTCACCCTCCTCAAATCCGATGGCCCCAAGGCCGACAAGGCCCTCGCTTGCAAAAAGCTGGCCATCTTCGGCGGCAAAGACGCCGTCCCCGCCCTGGAGCCGTTACTGACGGACCCGGAGCTCACCTCCTGGGCGCGCATCGCCTTGGAATCCATCCCCGGTCCCGAGGCGGCTGCCGCTCTGCGCCATGCCTTGGACAAAGTCCAAGGCCGGGTGCTGGTTGGTGTCATCAATTCCATCGCCGTGCGCCGCGACCCCAAAGCCGTCAGCCCCCTCATCAAGCAGCTTAGCTCTTCCGACCCCGAGGTCGCCGCAGCCGCCGCCGTGGCGTTGGGCCGCATCAGTGGCACCAAAGCCGCCGAGGCGCTTAGCAAGGCCCTGGTCACCGCGCCGGAGGCCGTTCGCCCCGCCGTTGCCCAGGGCGGCATCCTGTGCGCGGAACGGCTCATCGCCCTGGGTAAACGCCCTGAGGCCGTGAAGCTCTACGACACCGTGCGCGCCTCAGCCGTGCCCTGGCAGCGACAGCTCGAAGCCATCCGCGGCGCCATCCTCGCGCGCCGATCCGCCGGCCTGCCCCTCTTGCTGGCGCAACTGCGCTGGCCCGACAAAACCATGTTCGGCATCGGCCTGAGCACTGCCCGCGAGCTGCCGGGTCGCGACGTCACCGAAGCCCTCGCCGCCGAGATGCGCCGTTGCAGCCCGGAACGCCAATCTTATCTGCTGCTTGCCATTGCCGACCGCACCGATGCCGCCGTCATGCCCACCGTTTTGCAGTCCGCCACCAGTGGCTCGCTCAAGCTGCGCCTGACCGCCGTGGGCGTGCTCGACAGCATGGGCAAGACCTCCAGCTTGCCGGTCTTGCTCGCGGTCGCCGCCGATCCCGACGCCGACCTGGCGCAAGCCGCCCTGGCCGCCCTCGCGCGGCTGCCCGGAAATGAAGTGGACGCCGACCTCCTGTCCCGCCTCTCCGCTGCTACGAGCAAGAACCGCCAGGTCCTCATCCTTCTGGTCGGGCAGCGGCACATTGACCTCGCCCTGCCGGTCGTCGTGACCAGCGCCAATGATGCGGATGCCGGTGTGCGGACTGCCGCCGTTCAAACCATCGGCATTCTCGGCACCGACGCTCAAGCCGCCGATCTCGTCAAGCTGTTGCAGGGAACCAAAGACGCTAAAGAACGCGCCGACATCGAAATGGCCCTCCTCGCCATCAGCGGCCGCACCGGCGCGAAGTCCGTGCCGCATATCCTCCCCCTCGCCCGGAACGACGAAAGCGCCCTGCGCATCATCGCGCTGCACGTGCTGGCTTCCGACGGCGGGCCCGAGGCCCTCGCTGCCGTTCAGGCTGCCGTGCAGGACAAGGACGAAACCGTTCAGGATGAAGCCGTGCGCACCTTGTCCACCTGGGCCAATAACTGGCCCGAGGACAGCGCCGTCTCCGAACCGCTCCTGTCCCTGGCCAAGACTGCCACCAAGAACACCCACCAGGTGTTGGGCTTGCGCGGCTACCTGCAATACCTCCAGGCCAGCAAGCAACTCAAGGCGGACGAAAAGCTCGGCAAACTCAATGACGTGCTGGTGCTCATCAAGCGGCCCGAGGAAAAGCGGCTCTACATCGCCGCTATCGGCACGGCGCCGAATGGCAAGGCGCTGGAGATGCTGATGACCTATACCTCGGAAGCCGACTTTACCGAAGACGCCTTCTCGGCGATCGTCAAGCTGGCCGAGGCGTCCGCGTCGGGAGTTCCCAAGGAGCAACAGCAAAAAGCGCTGCAATTGGTGGTGGATAAGTCCGACAGCGACCCCACGAGGAAACAAGCCCGTAAGCTGCTCAAGGCCGCCCAATAGGGGCGGAGCGGTGGAAATCCGAAACCCGAAACCCGAAACCCGAGATCCGAAAGAAGCTCGAAATCCGAGTCGGATACCGGCGGTTTCTGGGCGGTGCTCTTTTTAAGCGCCGGGGCTGCTCCGTCAAGATATTGCGGACGGCCCTTTTCTCGGCGTCACGATCACCGTGGCACCTTC
>CAIWJG010000634.1 GCA_903912925.1 uncultured Verrucomicrobia subdivision 3 bacterium
CTGCGTCTCTGCGTTAAGCCCAGTTTGGTCTTGGCCGCGCTATGCCTTTGCGTTAGTTCAACTGCTCTTTTTAGGCTAAAGCGCGTGATCGGTGGTCAGTAGTCAGTAGTCAGTAGTCAGTAATCGGGGATTCCCGGAGATAAGCGCCGAGCCGGCGCTTACCGCGCATCCAAGCTGTGGATGGCGCGGCGGAGTGCTTGCTGGATGGCGTGCTGGCGTTCGGGTTCGAGGACCTTGCCGCCGCTTAGCTCGCGGACGTAAAAGTTATCTATGGCGGCGCCCCGCTCGGTGCAAATCTTCGCGGCAGAGATGTCGAGGGCCAACTCGGTGAGCGTCTGGGAGATGGTGTAGAGCAGGCCGATGCGGTCTTCGGTTTCGATCTCAATGACGGTGCGCGTGTCGGAGGCGTCGTTGTCGAGGAAGATCTGGGTGGGGATTTGCTCGCCGGTGTAGGCCTGGTAAAGCGGGCGGGTGATCCTCTGGCTCCCAATCAGGGCGGGGAAGTCAACGTCCTCGCCGGTCAGGGCCTTGAGGAGGACGCTTTCAAAGCGGTCGCGCTGGTCCGGGCCCGGCAGGTTGCCGGTGATGGCGTCGGCGACGAAATAGGTGTCGAGCACGATGCCATCGGTGCGGGTAAAGATCTGCGCGCTGAGGATGTTGAGGCCGGCGGCGCTGACGGAGCCGGCGATTTTGCGGAAGAGGCCGGCGCGATCCCAGGTGCAGATCTTCACGGCGCAGTAGCCGCGGTCGGGCTCGTTGTGCCAGTTGGTGATCGGCGCCAGCGGGTTCTCGACGTCGGAGATCTGGCGGCGCATGAAGCGGTGCGCGAGCAGGAGGTCGGCCAGCGTTTCCTTGGCCGGACGGACCTGGAAATAGCGGGCCGGCACGGAGGCGAAATGGGCTTGGAGCTCCTCCTCGCTCAGGCTCTCGGGGGCGAGGCGGCGGACTTCCTGCATGAGCTGCTCGCGCTGCTTCTCTTCGACGCGGGCGAACTCGGCGCCGCCTGTCATCAATTGCATGGCTTTGTGGTGCAGGGAACCGAGCAGGAGGTCCTTGAAGCCGTTCCAGAGCTTGTCACTGGTGGCCTGGGAATCCACGAAGGTATGGAGCGTGAGCAGGGCCAGCGTTTCAGGCGTCTGCACCTTCTTGGCGAACTGCCGGATGACGGCCGGGTCGTCCAGGTCGCGCCGCTGGGAGACGCTGGCCATGAGCAGGTGGTGTTCGATGATGCGGAGCAGGGTTTGGGTGGTAGCGTCATCGAGGTTGAGGCGCTGGGCGGCGCGGGTGGCCAGCTCGCAGCTTACCTCCGAGTGATGGCCGTGGCCGTCGGCCTTGCCGACGTCGTGGAGCAGCAGCGCGAGGTAGAGCACGAAGGGCCGCTCCAGCTTCTGGAACAGGGGGGTGTAGGTGGAGTAGGGGGGCGCTTGGGCTTCCCAGACGCGGTCCAGTTGTTCGAGGCACATGAGGGTGTGCTCGTCGGCGGTGTACTGGTGGTAGAACTCGTGTTGCACCAGGCAGGTGAGCTTGCCGAATTCGGGGAGGTATTTGCCGAGCAGATCGGCCTCGTGCATCGCGCGCAGGATGGGCGCGACGCTGCCGCGCTGGTCCAGGATGGCCAGGAAGCTTTCCCGCACGTGCTGGTCGGACAGGAACGCGCGGTCCACCAGGTCCAGGTTATTGCGGATGATCTGGACGAGGTCGGGGTGCAGGCGCAGGCCGCGTTGTTGGGCATAGAGGAACACGCGCATGAGGCGGCGCGGATGTTCGCGGAATACCTGGGCGGAAGTGGCGTGGATTTCCCCATTGATGAACTTGAAGCCGTCCACCGGTTCGTTCACGGGCTTGTGTCCGCCGGGGAACAGGCTGGTGAGACGGCCAGGCAGCGAAAAGGCCGACGCCCGGCGGGGCTGCGGGAGGAGCGCCAGACGTTGTTCCAGGGTGCGCGTGATCAGGAAGATATTGCGGGAGTGGGTGTAAACGTCGCGCATGAAGCCCTCGATGCGCTTGCTGGGCGAGCGTTCGCGGTAGCCGAGGTTGAAGGCGACGGCGGGCTGGAGGTTCTTGCCCAGCACGTCCATGGGGCGGTTGACGTGGTAATGCACCTCGGTGCGGGTGCGCAGCAGGAAGTCGTAGGCGGCTTCCAGTTGCTTGCTCTCGCTTTCGCCCAGGAGGGCCTGCGCTTGCAGTTCCTTGAGCGAGGCGATGCGGTATTTGAAGAAGGTCATCCAGAGCAGGTTCTGGTAATCGCGCAGGCCGCCGCAGCCGTTCTTGAGGTTGGGCTCCTGCATGGAGGCAGAGTTGCCGAACTTGGCGCGCCGGGCGGCCTGATCGGCCAGGCGCAGGGCGATGTACTCCTGCTCGTACCCGACCACACATTTGCTGACCAGGGTTCGCTGGAAGCGGTTGAACAGCTCCTCGTTGCCGGTGATCAGCCGCGATTCGATCAGCGAGGTCTTGGCTTGCATGTCGCTGTTGGCGACCTTCACGCAGTCCTCGACGCTGCGGACCGAATGGCCGACCTTCAGGCCGACGTCCCACAGCGGGTAGAGCAGTCCGTCAATGACGCGAGAGAGGTGCGGTAGCGGGCGGGTGCCGCCGGCGACCTGCCGGCTGTGCAGGAACATGAAATCAATGTCGCTGTGCGGATTGAGCTCCGCGCGGCCGTAGCCGCCGATGGCCACCAGCGCCATCTGCGGAAACTCTTTGAGGGCCTGTTCGGACAAGCTGGTCTTGGCGGCCTCCCAGAGGTGGCGCAGCAGCGCATCGAGAATCGCGGCGCGCGCATGGCAGATTTTGAGGCCGCCGGCGCCGGCGCGATGCTGGAGCTTGAGCCGGTGCGTTTCCACCTTGAGGAAGGCTTTGTAACGAGCCAATTCCTGGGTGGCCTGCCGCCCCGGCGGCAACACCAGCCGGGCTGCGGCACTCGCCTCAATCTTCTTGAGCAATTCCTGCATCGGGAATCACTTTGGGCGCAAAACCCTCTGAACGCAAGCGCAGGTAAGGACGCGTTCCGTAAGAATGTGATGCTGTATGATCCGAAATCCGAAACCCGAAACCCGAAGGCCGAAGGAAATCCGAAATCCGAAGTCCGAAGTCCGAAAGGAATACCTGCGTAGCAAGCGGACGGGTGTCCCGCCGTCTTCCGGCTTCGGATTTCGGGTTTCGAGCTTCCTTCGGATTTCGGGTTTCGGATTTCGGATTTCAGCCCCCCCCCCGCCCCCGCTGTCGGGAGTGACAAGAATCGCCCGTGCTGGACCATTAGCGCCGCGAAACCTTGTAGTGGTGCGGGTGTCTGTTAGATTGGCCATTATGTCCCCTGCGGCCGACCCGGATGCCGCCCTGATGTTGCGCGTGAAGCAGGGCGATGCGAGCGCATTCACCGAGTTGGTGGACAAATACAAGCAGCCGGTCATGAATGTCGCTTACCGGATGCTCCACGACGCGACGGAAGCGGAGGATCTGGCGCAGGCGGTCTTCGTGCAGGTGTTCAAGGCGGCGGATCGCTACCGGGTTTCCTCGAAGTTCTCCACGTGGCTGTTCACCATTGCCCGGAACCTCTGCCTCAACGAGATTCGCCGCCGGGAC
>CAIWJG010000635.1 GCA_903912925.1 uncultured Verrucomicrobia subdivision 3 bacterium
GACTGGACGCCGGAGCCTCGGGGAGGTGTAATGACAGAAACGCAGAGCAGTGAAACAAAGACAACTAATTCCAGCAGACCCGGAAACCTAACTTAATTTCTGCGTTTCGTGGTCCAAACAATGGGGTCCACTTCTCCTGGCTACTGGCTTTCGTCGAAGCCGGAATCCCCATCGACGGCTGGCGTCTGCACGGGCGACTATTGCGTGAGTGTCAGACGCCAGAGTGGCTTTTCGCTCAAAGCTAGGCGGGGTCAGTAATTTGTCCAAACGCACTCGGTACGCCGACGGGTGTTTAGCCCATCAGCGCAAAGATGAACGTCCGTTGTCCAGACCGGTTCGCCGAAAGCGTCACGGTACAACGGTTGTTCATATTCAGTTAGCATCCACTTGTATCGAGCGCATTGAAGCGCTTGGCGAGAACGTGCGAGTAAACGGAATCCGCTAGCGTTCCGTCCATGTCGAAGATCAAGGCTTTCATGCCGCGTGATGCAACCGTGCCCGTTATTATTGTAGAAGACGAACTGCGAGCATGACGATTACCGATATGATGAGACTGGTGGATGCCGTCCAGGGTACAAGTTTGGCTGCCCTGTGGCACGGTATCAATCTGCATCAAGGCCGTGAACCAGTTCAGACAAGCACCCTAGCACCAAGGCTGCTTGAACGAGATGATCGGAGGCGAAAATACCATCCTGACGTTCCCGTTGGCGAGTAGCGGGTGAAGGTGAACAATCGCGACGTGGAACGCGCCTACACCGCAACCCAGGGCCAATACCTGGGGTTCATCTACTACTACACCAAACTCCACGGCGTTCCCCCCGGCAGATCGACCCAGATCGTCATCTCCGTAGCAGCCGCTGAGCAGCCCCACGGTGAGCATCCCCTGCCCTGCGGGCAGCCATTACTACCAGGGCAGCAGGATAGAACACTAAGGAATAGCCGCGAAGAGGCGCAGAATACGCACAAAACGAGGAGAATTGTAGTGCAAGCCACTTACTCCGTAGTAAGTCCCACACGGCGTAGCGCCACGCGCTGCGGACGCTGCCTGGCGAGTTTAGCGGCCTTCGGCTGCTGAACAACATGTATATGACGTGGAAGCGGGTGAAGCCTGACGCGGATATTGGCTTCGACCTGTCGCGGGAATACCAGGCGGCATCGGCGCTTCACAAGCCTTCGGGCTTTTGATGTTGGTTTCCAATCGCACGGATCAAACCGTCGCCGGTGCCAGGCACGGCATTAAAGATCGCGTTCAGGGACGCGGCGAGGTAGTTGATGGAGAATCTGATGCCTTGCATCGGTCAGGAACCTCCATGAATGCTCTGGAACCCCAAAAGTGTCCAAGAAGTGTCCAAGCATGACTTCAGTCAGATTGGCGTATCTGTTGTAAGTCCTTGATTCTGAATGGTGCACCCAAGTGGAGTTGAACCACTAACCTTCTGATCCGTAGTCAGATGCTCTATCCAATTGAGCTATGGGTGCGACCGTTTATTCTCAGGCCAATTCGACCATCGACGCGATCCGGGACATACTTTGCCAGATTGCTGGTCAACGGCAAGCTGATTCGACGGGAGCTGATTCGACGGGAGTACCTCCCACGGGGTGCAGGACCATATAGTTACCCGGCTGGGTTTTCATCAGGCCGCTTTTAGCAATGGTTTGCGGTATTGGTTCCAGAACAGGCCAAATTGCCGGTTTTCAAGCAGGCAGCGAATGTCTAGGACGTTCTGCGCTCCCGCGACACCCCAGAACATGCCCGATTGTTTGAGTCGGCGGCCGATGACGGTTTTACAGCCAGCTTCGACGACTCCAGAGCCGATGAATAAGCCACGCGCCCGGTATTCGGCATAGCGCATCTTGTCGGTATTGCTTTCAAAATAGGCGATCTGTTTCAAGGCCGCTTCACGCTGCTTGCCGCGGCGAGGCAGCGCCTGGCGAGCCTCCCGCAGAATCATCTCCAAGCCCTCGGGTTGCTCTTTGAGCAGCTTGGCCCAGCGTTCCCACTGGGTTTTGGCTGGCTCGGAGTCTTCTCCCCAGAGCGCTTGGGCCAGCCACTTCAAGTGCTCGGCCGCATGAAAGAAATCCAGGATAAAGACGGCCATAGGAAAGTTCACGCGGGCCAGTTCCCAGACCCAAGCCGCTCCATCGCCCAGAAATACCACCAAGCAGGCCAGAGCCAGCCCACGCTGGCGGGCTTCGGTCCGCAGTAAAGCGCCAAACTCCGCCGCCGGCTGGAGCGTGGCCACATAGGAAGTGCTTTGGGGATCCCGGATCGGTTTGCCCTCCTCATCCTCTTTGGTTTGGGTGAAAACACATCCCAGTTTCACCTCCCGGGTTTTGGCCCGTTGACCGGTCTGCTTGCCTTTTCGCCCCACCGTCTCTTCTGGGCGCACGGGAATGCCGGTCCCGTCCCCTTCGACATAGAACACTTGATCAGCCGAGGGCGGGCTGATCTCCGAACTGGGCCGTGGCCACTGGGCCATCTGCGGCCCCAGGCGGTTGACGATTCGTTGGATGCGCCGAGCATTGATCGTCAAGCCGGCGCACTCATTGAGGCTCTGGGCGGCCGCTTCATAGTGTTCCACCGCTCCCGCCCGGCACATCAGCCGCGCCAAAGCCGGCGTACAGCCCGCCACAATCCCCAGGGTCTGGTCCAAGGGAACGCGTCCACTGCCTTGGCCGTCAGTGTAATAGTTGCGACGTAAGGTTACGGGCCCAAACAGAGTGTCCACGGTGGTGGGTCGGCTCGCATAACACTTCTCCCCCTCCTCCGCCTGGTCCCGCTCCAGTCGCCAGTTCGGATCATTGAATAGCTCCTCCAAGGCGCGTTGGCCATCCTTCAGGAGAGCGGCTCGGAGGCCCAACTCCAACCATTGTGGCGGCAGGACCCGCTCGGTTACCAACCGCGCCTTGGCTAAGGCGATGAAGGCCTCGACTTCGGAAGCGGTTTCCTGGCGGACCGACTCCTGGAGTTTCTTTTTGCGTCGGTATCCGTCTGGTGCTGGCGGGTGTGCTGCACCGTTAACTCGATACATTCCCGGGCCAGTTGCTCAAAGTGCTGCCGACCTTCGAGGGCTTTGCGCAATTGCTCGGCGCGGGGATCGGCGACTCGCTCGGAGCGATTCTTGCCATCCTGCCAGACCTGATACTTGTAATAGGGGCCCAGCGGATGTTCGGGGTCGGCTCCCGGGCGGTACTCGGCCTGGAGAGAACCGTATTCCATTTGGTCAATCCGGGCCATTTTTTGAAAGATCACTTGGCGTTGCTCGATGAAGTTGCGCATGGACGTAATATGTCTACCTGCTAGACATCTTCAAGCGCAAAAGCATCGGAAATCAAAAAGGGTAACGATTTAGTCCTGCACCCCCTCCCACGGTGCGCTGCTTGACACTGCCGCCATAATGAGGGAGTGATAAATGGTCCCGCATCCGAGTAAAACAAACCGAAGGTCGAAAGGATTATGAACTCGGAGAATCAGCCGGTGCGCAGCTTGCGCGAGATCGAGATGGAAGTGTTAGAGGAAGGCCGCGAATGGACACGACGGCGCCTGGAGCAAAAGCTCCAGGAAGAGGCTACCCGCCACGGCGGAGTTTTTCCCCCTCAGCGGAAGAAAGGCCCACCACCGAAAGCGCCAGACCATGCATCTGCGCACCGCGTTACTACGTCCGGTGCTGCGCTGCGGCTGGGGCCCCACCCAAACCGTCTTCGAGCGCGTCGCCGCCCGCCCCAGTCACAGCCTAGATCTGCTCTCTAAACGCTCCTTCCCCTGATAGCACCCAAAAACCCGGACGCCTAACTGCCGACCATCCTGTGGCACTGCCCTGGGGGCACTCTGGTAGTGGTATGGGGGCGGCCTGACGTGGATTGCGTACACTGCTGATGATGTGGCACTTACAGCGTTGACTCTGGATCAAGATTCCGGGGTGTTTGGACACTGCGGGCGGCTACTCATTCGTGAATTGAAACGCGTATAGCTTGCTCCGCTTTAGCTTGAAATAGAGTCGCACCGGCTTTCCGGCCAGGGCGGAGAGATCATTACCGCGATCCCAATAGACCGTTTCATCGAGGTAGTTCCCAGCCGTCTCTTGAGCTTCAGCCAGTGTGAAGCCCGGGACCGGTTTGCCCGCTGCATCCCGAATCTCAACGAATGCCGTGCCCATTGCGCCGGTGTCAATATTGAGCCGCAGGCGCTTGCCACTGAATACCACCGACGGCGTTGACAGCCAGCCGCCGTGATTGTCCACATCGGCTGATACAAACCCGTCCAGGCGCTGGCGGACTATGCCCATGCCATTTTGTAACGGAATCGCTTGATCGTGTTCCGCCCGCAACAAGCCGCCGTCATGCGTGCGGCCCGTTGAGATATAATACTGATAGACGTAGTTCCCGTGGCGGATCAGTCCATGGCCCATTGTGGAGTTCCACCGGTCCCACTCGTTGGCAAGGCCCATCGGGAAATAGGGCAACTGGCCATGGCGCTCCCATCGGATGCCATCTCGGCTGGTCGCCAACTGCGTCTCCAGCAAGCCAAAATCGCCGCCTTTCTCAAACTTATCGAATCGGAACCACCGTTGGCGCTGGCAGTCGAAGTGCCGGAATGGCGTCGGGAACATGAGGTAAACATCCTGTGCCCACGGATAGAGCGTCGCGTTGCAATAATAGATGTCGGAAGCGGGATCGAGCTTGTCGTCGGCTTTGAGCACTACTTCAACATGCCCAGGGGAGACAAACCCCCTGGCGTCCGGCGCATTGGTATTGTAGGGCCAAGGCTGCATCGGATCATCGGTTACAATCCGGGCAACCTGGCGCTGGTTGTCGGCATTAAGAACTATGGCACGCACATAAACCACATACTTGCCAATGCTCGGGTCCCACTGCACGAGCGATGGGTTGTCGTTAAAGAGGGGTAACACGCGACGCACCCGCTGGAAATGGATGCCGTCTTCTGAATCGTAACCATAAACGCCATCGCCTTCTGGTTTGGACGGAGAATGGAGAACATTGACGAAGAGTTTGTAACGACGTGGGCTGCGGGTCTCGTGGTCGTCCCGAAATACCACGGCCCGGCAGGCTTCCACTCCATCCTGGTCGCCCATGATGACATTGCTGTCAAACTGACCGTTGATTTTGATGACTCCAAGAGGGGGGCGGGTCCAGTGGAGGGCGTCGGTGCTCTCGGCGTACGCCAGAGACTGCCCGGCGGGGTTAATGTCTCCGTAGTACATCTTAAACTTCCCGCCGTCCTCGAAGACGTTACCTACAAAGATCGGGTGACGGACAAACGGATTGGTCTCCGACATGAAGATGGGACCAAGCTTCTGTGCGGGGTTGCTCGTCAGGGTGACATTCTCACTCGATTGAATAAAGCGCTGGTCTATAAAGAGCTGCCTGCTGTTTCCAATCTCGATTGGCGCCTCGGCGCGGGCGACCGCGGTGCAGAGCAGGCAGGCGGCGACCAGTTTCAAGCGGAAGGCCGCACTTGCACTCCTCAAGACTCGTTGGTGACCAATCACACGCATGTGCCTGGCATTATCTGGCGGCCACCGCATAAATTCGAGCATTGCGGAAATAGAAGCGTAACAATACCCACATAGCGGTCCTCGTAGGGAAAGGGCGTGAACCAGTAGAACTCAAGATCCTCGGGGTCTTTCTCGTTCGGCGTGAGCATCAGCTCCTTCGGGAAGCCCGGACCGAGGGTCCAGTCGTTCCACTCGGGGGTCCAGGTGGCACCATCGTGACTGCGCCGGATGGTGATCACTCTTCGCCCCTGCTGAGCATTGTCGGGATACTTCTTATGCCAGGGTTGGTAATCCAGGGTTGCTCATTACACTTTCAGGATTCCGATCATAGCGCGCATGGGGCTCGATTACTCTCCTTCACCTCCTCTCCCCAGCCCTCTCCTCCCGAGGAGGAGAGGGGGAGATACAAGCGCCGGTTTGGTTTAGTTCTTCGGATAACCGACCGCTTGCGCGAGGATGGCCTTCTGCTCGGGGCGGAGCTGCATCGCGGCGGCTAGCCGTTCCCGGTCCAGCGCATACACCACGGTCGCCAGTCCTTCGGAGGCGCAGTACAAGTAGATGTTCTGGCTGATGAACCCGGTATCAATGCCGGCGTAGAACTCCCGCTGGTCGGGCTGCGCTTTGGTGAGGCGCGGGAGATCGGCGACGTAGATCAGCACCACCGGTGCGTTCGTGGCGAAGGGTTGCCCGCTGGTTTTTGCGCGCAGATCCTTGTCCAGGACGAGCTTTAGCTGGTGTGGCTTGGCCTCGTAAACGTAAAGCCCTTCGGGCAGGGCGACATAAAGATCCATCTCCTGGGAATTCATTGCCGACGGTGCCGTGCGGTTTCCGGTCCCGGGTCGGTTGATGCCGAAGCCCGCCCAGAGGAGGTTCGCGAGCACTTGGGTGGGCAGCTTATCGGGTTTGAGCTCCCGGGTGGTCCGGCGCTCCTTGATCACCTGCATGAGTGGTTTGCCGCCGTCGGTTTGCGGCGGCGGCAGCGGAATGATTTTGAGGTCCTCGGCCTTGGCCGCGGTTACGCTCAGCCACAACAGCGCGGCGGTAACGGTCAGAGAACCAATAAGCTTTGCTCGCACGAGAAGGGTTTACTAGCAATATTCGACTTGGAAAAGCCAATAATTGCGAAACCTTTCGCTCGCGAAATCCCGCTAGAAAGTCAGGTAGTTATCTTGAACAGGCAGCGGTCTTGCTGCTATTAATTGACATGTGTGCCTTTTTATTGGCTGCGCGCAAACGCGAGCGGGTTGCGAAACCCTCGCGTGGTCGCAAAGTTTGCCCATCACCGCCTATGGTAATTTCTGAGCCCGCCTTGAACCTGGCCGACGGCGCCGGCTGCTCCTGCGTAGATTTGGGGGATTCTGTGCGACTCGCCCTCATGATCACGCCCCGAAGCTCGGGCAATCTGCGCGAGCAAGTCCGGGAGGTCCTGTCGGTCATAAGAACCGCCCTGGACAAACAGCCCCAGCCGATGACCGTCACCGTTCAAACCGTTTTCCTGAAGGACGCGTGCGGCCGGGCGGAGTGCGAGAGGGCGTTCGCGGAGTTCTATGGTTCCAAAGTGCCGGCGACCAACTTTGTGCTGCAGGCGCCCTGCTGCGGCGCGGCTTTGGCGGTGGAGGCCTGGGCCATCGGCGGGAAGGCCGTGCGGGTCGAGTTCTTCGGCCCGCAAGCGCTGGCGGTCAGCTATGACAGCGTCCGGTGGATTTACTGTGCCGGTGTCGCGCCTGGTGCGGCCGCGCTCGGGATTTATCCTCAAACGATGGATACGCTGGGGCGTTTGCAGGCCGCCCTGGCCGACGCGGGCAGCAGCTTCCAGCGCGTGGTCCGCACCTGGTTCTACATAGGAGGCATCACCGAGCCGGAGGCTGGGGCGCAGCGCTACCAGGAATTGAACCGCGCCCGCACGGATTTCTACCGCGACATCCAGTTCCACTGTTCTTCGCTGGCGTCAGCCGCGCCAGGCGGCGTGTACCCGGCGAGCACCGGCATCGGCATGTCGGGCAGCGGGCTGGTCGCGAGCTGCATGGCTCTGGAAACCAGTCGCAAGGACGTCTTAATGCTTCCACTGGAGAACCCGCAGCAAACCCCAGCTTATATCTACGACCCGGTGCACTCGCCCCAAAGCCCAAAATTCTCACGGGCGGTGGCGCTGGTGCTGGGAAACTACGTAACGACGTGGGTTTCCGGCACCGCCAGCATTGTTGATTCGGAAAGCCGCCATCTGGGCGATCCGGAAAAGCAGACCGCGCAGACCATTGACAATATTGAGCGGCTCATCTCTGCGGATAACTTCACCGCACACGGCCTGAAGGGAGCGGGCGCCCGACTGCAAGATCTGGCCAAGATACGCGTTTATGTCAAGCGTGCGGAAGACCTGGCCAAATGCCGGGCGGTATGCGAACGGCGGTTTGGTCCGGTGCCAGCCATTTACGCCGTGGCGGATATTTGCCGACCGGAGTTGCTGATCGAAATCGAGGGCGTCGCCTTCTCGAGATTCGCCCGGGGCTAGATCTTCTCGAACTGGCTGAGCACGTAATCCCGCGCGTGGGGCACGTCGTCAAGGGTCAGATGTTCGAGGACCAGGTAAAGCTCCCGGTTCAGGCCCGCCAGCAGACGCAGGTACAGCGGATAATCGAGCACCCCCTTGCCGGAGGCCGGCAAGTCCGTGCCGTCGGCCGACGCCTTCACATCTTTGGCATGGGCCAAAACAATGTGCTTGCCCAAGAGTCGGAACATCTCCTCGAGCATCGGGTCCATGCGCGAGAGGTCGTCCCTGCGGTAGAAGTTGCACGGGTCCATCACCAGCTTGAGTCCCCGCACGTCCCGCATAACACGCTCGGCGCGCGCAATGGAGTCAATCACGTTCCGCCAGTAAGTCTCGATGGAAATCACCGCACCGGTCTTCTTCGCCGCCCTGGTCAACCTCTCCAGCGCGGCACGGCAAGCCTGGTAACCTTGCTCGGTTGCGTTCTCGGGCGATTCGATCCACTCAGACTTGTCATTGAACGTCCCGGTCTCAGTGGAAATGACCGGGCAGCCGAACTGCTTCCAGTTCTCGATCAACACCTGCATGCGCTGTTCCCCTCGCTGGCGGCGGGCGGCGTCCGGGTCAACGACGTTATAATAGCCGAACAAACCGACAATCTTGATATTATGCTTTGCCAGCGTGCTGGTGATGAGGCGTGCCTTGTCCCAATCCGGCGCCGATGGGTCGAACTTCACATCGGCGAAGGCGAAATCCAAGACGACACCGTGGAAGCCGTCCGCCGCGATCCGGCGGGCAGCTTCCTCCAGCGGCAGGCTGGCATAGACGCCGGTGAAGACACCGAGCTTGAGGTTCTTCCGCGCTCGGGCCCGCAGGTCGGGCGCGGCGCTGCTGACCAACGGAAAGCCCAGCACCGCAGCACCGGTGACTCTGAGCCAATCCCGGCGATTCAGGGCGTCCATAAGCTGTCGGCTATTTCTTCCCGGAGGTCGCTTCTTCGGGAATGCGCATGCTGTAGAACGAGCGATACACGAAGATGAGCGCGATCACGAAGAAGAATGCGCCGATGCCGGTCTTGACGGTCTGGTCCTTCATGGTGATGGCGATTTCCACCGCCAGCAGGCCGAACAGAGTGGTGAACTTGATCACCGGGTTCATCGCCACCGACGAGGTGTCCTTGAACGGATCGCCCACGGTGTCGCCCACGACGGTGGCCGCGTGCAGCTCCGTGCCCTTCTGACGCATATCAACTTCGACGATCTTCTTGGCGTTATCCCAGGCACCGCCTGCGTTAGCCATAAAGATGGCTTGGAACAGCCCGAAGAACGCGATGGCAATCAGGTAGCCAATGAAGAAGTAAGGATTGAAGAACGGCAGGGCCAGCGCGAAGCAGAAGATCACGATGAAGATGTTCCACATGCCTTTCTGCGCGTATTCGGTGCAGATGCGCACGACTTCTTTGCTGTCCTTGTCGGACGCAGTGGTCGCGTCGAGGTGCATGTTTTCTTTGATATAGACCACGGCCCGGTAGGCACCGGTGACGACCGCCTGGCAGGACGCGCCGGTGAACCAGTAAATCACTGCGCCGCCCATCAGCAGACCCAGCAGGAGCTGCGGCTGCAAGGCGCTGAGCGAGCTCATGACGAATTGCACGCCCGCCTGGAGCTGTTCCGGGGTCGCCACCGCTCCCTCCGCCAGCTTGAAATGGTCGCTGGTCCAGGTCTTGATGAGCATCATGATGATACCGAACACCATCGTGGTGGCGCCGACGACGGCGGTACCGATGAGCACGGGCTTGGCTGTGGCTTTGAAGGTGTTGCCCGCGCCGTCGCCCTTTTCGAGCTGATACTTGGCGTTCTCGAAGTCCGCGTCGAAGCCGAAGTCGGTCTTGATCTGCTGCTTCACGTTCTTGATGCTCTCGATTTGGCTCAACTCATAGACGGATTGCGCGTTGTCTGTCACCGGCCCGTAGCTGTCCACGGCGATCGTCACCGGCCCCATACCGAGGAAGCCAAAGGCCACCAGGCCGAAGGCGAAGATGGGGGCGGCAAACTTAAAGGCCTCCGGCATCAGGCCAATCACGGGCGACCCTTGATAAGTGGCGAAGAGATAGCTGGTGAACATCAACAGGAGAATCACCAGGCCCATCCAAAAGGCGGACATATTGCCGGCCACAAAGCCCGACAGGATGTTCAAGGAAGCGCCGCCGTGCTTCGAGCAGTTCGTCACTTCCTTGACGTGCCGCGAGTTGGTGCTGACGAATATCTTGGTGAACTCGGGAATCAACGCCCCGGCCACCGTGCCGCAACTGATGATGACCGAGAGCACCCACCACAGAGCGGGTTGAGGACCGGCGTCGGTCTTGAAGTCGCCCAACAGAACCTTGCTCGCCGCGAAAGTAACAATGATGGACACCGCCGAAGTCAGCCACACCAAGTGGGTCAGCGGGGCTTCGAAGTCGAAGTCCTTCTTGCCGGCGAACATGGCCTTGCTGATGGCTTCGTTGATGAAGTAGGACGCCAGGGAGGTCACGATCATCAGCGCACGCATCACAAAGAGCCAGATAATGAGCGTCGCACCAATGTCGGGGCTGCCCGCCAGCGCCAGAGCGAGGAACGCGATCAGCGCCACGCCGGTCACCCCGTAGGTCTCGAAACCATCCGCTGTCGGGCCGACGGAGTCGCCGGCGTTGTCCCCGGTGCAGTCAGCGATGACGCCGGGATTCTTCGGGTCGTCCTCGGGTAGCTTGAAGACGATCTTCATGAGGTCAGAGCCGATGTCGGCGATCTTGGTGAAGATGCCGCCGCAGATACGCAACACGCTGGCGCCGAGAGATTCACCGATGGCGAACCCGATAAAGCAGGGCCCGGCGAGGTCCTTCAAGAAGACCAGGATGCAGATCATGAAGAAGAGTTCCACCGCGACGAGCAGCATGCCGACGCTCATGCCGGACCGAAGCGGGATGCCGAGAGTAGCGAGCGGGTTGCCTTTGAGGGCGGAAAAGGCGGTGCGGGAGTTGGAGACCGTGTTGATGCGGATGCCGAACCAGGCGACGCCGTAGGAGCCCAGGATGCCCAGGATCGAGGCCAGGAGAATGATGAAGACGTCCTTGATCGCTTTATGTTGCAGCCCCATGAAGTAATACACCATGCAGGCGGCGATCAGCAGCCAGAGGATGGCGAGAAACTTGCCCTGGGTGAACAGGTAGGTCTTGCAGGTCTCCCAAATCGTGTTGGAAACCTTCGCCATGCTCTCGTGGACGGGCAGGGCCTTGGTCTGCTTGTATTGAATCAAACCGAAAACTGCCCCGATAAGGCAGATCACAATCCCCAGATACATCAGGTTGACGCCGCTGATCCCTCCCAGGCCGTCAAAACGCACCTTCGTCAAATCAGGGATTACGATGTCCGATTCACTGGCGTAAGCGCCAGTAGCCGCCAGAAGCGCGACGAACACTAAGGGGATCCAGTAGTAATACTTTTTGTTTCGCATAAATTTAGGTCGGGGACTATTGCAGACAACCGGGGGGAACGCCAACCTTATTTTTACTTTTTTCGAGGTGGCGGCCAGCCTGTCTAATGGCGGAGATCCGAAAACCGAGAGCCGAAACCCGAAGCAACCGGCTGCCGATTGCCATTCGGCCCGCGGGTTTCGGATTGGGGAACCGGGCTTAACGCAGAGACGCAGCGCGGCAGAGCCGCAACCGAAAAGTTAAATGGGTTAAATGAGTTGCAAAGGTTACATGGGGCCAAGAGAATTTGCGCGGGCTGCGCAAATCCTCACAGATAGC
>CAIWJG010000636.1 GCA_903912925.1 uncultured Verrucomicrobia subdivision 3 bacterium
GCCCTCTCCCCAGGGAGAGGGAGATGCCAAGCCCGGCTTTCGCATATCGTGCGCACCCGCTGGCTCGTAGCGCGGCCAGCGTGGCTCCCTCTCCTCTGGGGAGAGGGCGGGGGTGAGGGGGAACGGGCCGCCGGACTGACGCTGCCGGCCAAAACGTCTCTGGCACGCGTGAGACCGAGCCTCAAATCCTAGCGGCATTGGACATTCTTGTCCGCCGGTGGGCTTGTGGGTTGACCATCACGCAAAGGCGGACAAGAATGTCCGCGCTCCAGTTGCCCGTGCCAGCAACGTTGGAAACATCTAAGATGCGCACGGGTCCGATTACCGGGATACGATTTAGGGTTGACGGGTGACCTGGTAGCGCTGATTCGCTTGGGTGGGAAACCGGATCGTGCGTTTATCGCGGGATACCGGCATGGGCTGGGCGGTCTCGAGGTCCACAACCTGGGCTGTTCCCGCCGGCCAGGGATTGGCCAAGGCGCACGGGTTTCCAGCCAGCGACTTGATGGTCACCGATCGCACGCCGCTCTTCCGGCGCTCGCCGGCGACCACAAAGGCGCCTGGTGCGCCCAGGTTCTCGAAGCCGCCTTCAAAGTCATCCGGCACTACCGGGAACACGTGCATGGTTCCGGTGTGCGATTGCAGCAGGTTCTCCAACGATAGTCCATCGGCTGCGTTGTAAATCCCGAGCCGCTTACGGCAGGTCACCAGGTAGCCACGGTGGGGCTCCCAGACGTTGATGAGGCGCAGGGTCCGACGTGCGAGTTCGAGCTGCTCGGGCGGGGAGTCCAGGCCAATGTCGTCGCCCCAGAAGATCGAGGAGAGCGGGACCGCGATGTTGTATTCGATCGGTTTGGCGCCGGCGACATCAATGAAGATAGGCCCTTCGGGAGTCTCGACCGTGGGATAGGGTGGGAGGTGTTGGGCCAGCTCCCGCCAGTGACTGCGCTCCGTGTCGTCGAGAGCCAACAACTCTGCGGCCTGGGCGGCAGCTTTCAAATGATAACGGATCAGCGTGATGCCGGATTGGCTGTCCTGGTTGAATTCGAGGTTTTTCGTGAGGCCGCGGTGCTCGGGGGAAACCGTGGGGAAGACATGGCACACGCCGTCGCTGCCCGGTTTGAGGAACTCGGCATAAAAGCGAGCGCCTTCCCGCAACACCGGGTAGGCCTGGTGGCGGAGAAAGTCCATGTCCCAGGTGTAGAGGAAGCGCAGCCAGAAGGGCTTGGCCAGCATGGCGGTGATTTCCATGCTCTGCTCCCAGGTGATGTGCGTGTGGATGATGGTATCGGCTTTGAGGGGATAATGCACCAGGGGGTAAACGGCGCCGGCGCAGCCGTACACTTGCCGGGCGTTGGCCTGGGCCATCGGGAGCAGCGCGCGGATCATGACGAAGTAGGAATCCAGCGCATCAAACTGCCGCTGCGTGCAAAGTCCGGCAGCGCTGACTTCGTTGAAGTGAAAATCGGCATGCCACATCGAGGAATCCTGGTAGCAAAACCTGGTGCTATCCACGGAACAGATCGCCACATCGCCATAGTAACCGAAGGGCCGGGGACGATACGGCAAACCGCCCCAGGGCACATCAATGTTCAGGGACTTGTCCGCCGACCACGCGCGCGCGTGGGGATTCGCTTCATAGCGGGCCAACTGCTGTTCGTGTTCCGCCCACAACGCGTCTTCACCCTGGCGCACGGCCTCGGCGAGCACCAGTTGGGCTTGGGCCAGTGGGTCGGCGGCATCCTGGGTCGTAACCACCGTCGCGAACAGTTGCACTCGCCCGGTCAACTTGCCAAGCCGGCCAGTCGCAGCCGAACCCGGGGCGGAATTGATCGGCGTGAACCGTTTTGTCAGCCCATGGCTCAGCCGGCCCTCTTTCGGAGTCACCAGCGGAGTGCCCAGGCCCGTTTGGCCTTCCACCACCTCGGGGAGCATGGGTGTTCCCACGGCGCGGGCGGCCAGGACACTCTGGAAGCCCTCCGGGAAGGTCGGCTCTTTCCCAAAGTCCTGGGCGAGCCACAGCACGGAGTTGCTGACGCCAGCGCGCGGCATCGGGAGTTGGTCGAAATCCTTCGCTGAGGTCTTGTCACCCAGGGTCGGGTGCAACTCGCCACCCGGGACAATCGTATCCCGGTGCCGGTAAAGCCGAACTGCGACCTCCCCTTCCTCAAGCCCAACACCCTGCCCACTGATGACGATCAGGTTGCGCACGGCGCTGACGAAAAGGCGGAGCTGGAGGCGCTTGGCATTGTTGGTGGCACTCAGCCGGATTTGATGCGGCTCACGGGTGACCGTCAGCGTTCCATTCGTGCCGAGAAAGGGCAGGCGCAGGATCAATTGCCCAACCGGCTTGGGACAGGGGAAATCGTACGAGTTATAGGCTGTGTAGTAGGCCGCGCCGTTGAGGATCTTGCGGTCGCCCGCCTGGGCCATCGCGGTCATCTGCGCGAGCGTCAACACCGGCTCGGCTGGTTTCGGGTTGCGCCGGTCCCACACGTCGCTCTTGCCGACGCTGAGCGTCGGAGCGGAATCCGGGCCCCAGAGAATGATACCGAGATCATCATTGCACAGGCGAAGTTCGCCGGGCTCAAGGCCCAACACGGAGGCAGGGGCATTCGTGGCCGCGCCGGCTGAGGCGATGAGCAGCAAGGCTGCCCAAGCGGTCATGAATGTCAGGCAGCGCATCAGAGATCGCCGAGTGGCGGGCAGCCGGCTAAGCGAATCATCACCGGGTGCGCGAGAGAGAATACGAAGGCGGCTCATGCGGGGAAGCATACCCCGGGGTTCGCGGAGGGCAAGGCGCGGTCGCACTTGGCAGCCTTGACGGCGCACCGCGAATCAATGCGGGCGCTGGCTCAGGTGGTCATCACCCTCTCCGCCGGTTCTGCGAGAATTTGCCTTCCTGCCGTTCCCGGGTGGGCGAGCCGCGCATGCCGGAGTCCAGGGGCTTATTGGCTTGCGAGAGGTACATGCCCACCAATTGAGAGCGGTTAACGGACGGCTGCGGCGGTTTGAACAGCCGTTTCCATCCGTTGAGAATCATCCGTAGCAAGCGAGTCATGCGCACCGTGATTAAACTGGAAACGGGCGGCCGGCGCAACTCAACTTTCGGGCACAACTTTCGGGCAGCCCCGTCTGGCCGCGCGCCGGAAAGGCGGCGGGGCGATGCTGAAACTGGCGGTCAAGCTGCGAGCCGAGACGACGATGACGCTGACGCTGAAGTGGATTGCGGCGCGGCTACAGATGGGGACCGGGGGCAGTGTGTCGAACTTGTTATCCTAAAAAGAGCAGTTCAACCACAGATGAACACAGATGGACACGGATTTGCAGCCGATTGCCGAGCAAACCCGCCTCACCCGGAAGGTGAACGCCTTCGTCGGGATCTGCATCAGTGTCTATCTATGCCTATCTGTGGCTTCATCGTTTCAACGGCTGTTTTGGGGTTATCGGCACAGCGGCGAGGAAAGAGATAGCTGCAAATAGGTGGGACTGCCTTTCCTGGTGGTTGGATTACAGCCGCAACTCGCGGATCAATTCGACGGGGGTGGCAATCCGGATCCCAAAAGGTTTGCCCAAGACCAGCAGGTCACGATCTTGGGTAACAAGGAAGGTCGCCTGAACGGCTACCGCCGAAGCCACGAAGACGTTGTCGTCGGGATCGCGGCTCAATTTGCCTGGCAGCGGCATTGGTTCGACGCGCACCGACTTGGCAGCAATCCACGCCAGCGCTCCGGACGGCTGGGCCCGAGCAAACAGGCGGGTCCGAATGTCGGCGGTGACGGCCGCGTATTCGTCCAGAATCTCCTGGCTGACCGCCGTCTTGAAGCGGCGCAGTGCCAACCCGGTCAGCGCCCGGCGGGCGGTGCTTCGGGGCCAGAAGATGGCTTCGACCACCACGTTGGTGTCGAAGACAACGATCACGCCCGGCCCTTGCGCTTGCGGTGCTGTTGGATGGCCTGGCCAATCAGGGCGCGAGCTTCCGGGGTTGGTTCACCCTGGCCTCCGTGTGGGTCCACGCTGGAGAAGGCGGCCCGCATTTCCTCCAAAGCGCGGTTCTCCTGCTGTTCCCGCAGCAAGCGCAAGGCCTCGCGCACGACTTCGCTGGCATTGCCAAACTCGCCGGAGGTCACCTGGCCGGCAACGAAGTGCTCCCAAGTTTTGGTCAAAGAAACATTCATGGGGTCAAACTACTGTGGTAGCATTGGATGTCAATAGATAGCCAGCAGCCCTCCGTGCAACCAGAAACCGAAATGCTGGTCGAGGCCGTGCTGAGCGCCAGCCAGGCATCGCTCGCCGCAAACCATAGGTTGGAACTGGGTTGAGAAAGGCTGCTTTCCCGAGCAAGGGGGTCACTGTAGGTTGGTCTCTGAGCAAAGGTAGGCTGGCGCACGGTTGACCTCGGCACCTACACCCTTTCAGCCAACGGTGCGGGGCAGGCACCGACCTTCCGAACCACCCCCAACTTGCCGATGAGCAGGAATACGACCAGGAGCGCCAAAGGGTAGAGTCCGGCACAGCCGATGAAGATAGGCGTGAAGCCAAAAGCGTCCACCACGCCGCCAATGCAAAGCTGCGAGAGGGCGCCCATCCATGAGCCGAGCGCGCCACCCAGCCCGGTCACCGTGCCGATAGAGTTCCTCGGGAACACCTCCGCTGGCAGCGTCATATTGCCCCACCCGCCATGGCAGAAGGTCATCCCCCCCACCAGGGCGAGCGCCAACGCCGGGTGGCCGATCTGCGGCGCCGCCAGGGAGAACACCAACAGCAGGCAGGTCATCAGCCCCATCGTGGTCTTGCGGGCCGTATCCAACTCCCAGCCGCGACTGATCAGATAACGCGGCATCGCCCCGCTGAAGACGTTGCCCAGCGCGGCCATCGCAAACGGTATCCAGACAAACATCCCAATCTGCTTGAGGTCAAAGCCGTGCCGCTTCTGGAAGTAGAGCGGGATCCAGAACAGGAGGAAGTAGCTGATGGGGTCCGTCAGCCCCCGCACCAGGATGCAACCCCAGGTTTCGCGCATCCGCAGCAGTTGAGACAGCGGCGCCGGGCGCTCGTTGCTGACCTCGTCGCGCTGACTGGCGAGGATCAGCTCGCGCTCTTCGTCGGAGAGCCGGGGGTGGTCCTTGGGGAGTTTGTAGAGCACCGCCCAGGCGGCGAGCCAAACGAAGCCCAGGGCGCCCGTGACCAGGAACCCCGCCCGCCAGCCCCATTGCACCGCGATGATCGAGACGACCGGCGCCGCGGCCATCGAGCCGAGCGCCGTCCCCGCGTTGAAGATGCCAATGGCCAACGCGCGGTCCCGCATGGGAAACCATTCGCTGACCGCCCGCACCCCGCCGGTGAAACTGCCCGGCTCGAATACCCCCAGCATGAACCGGAAGAAGGAGAACTGGCCCACCGTGCCGGCGAAGATGTGGAGCATGTTGGTCACCGACCACCCCGTCACGAAGACCATGAACCCGCGCCGCGTGCCGATGAAGTCAACGATGCGTCCGCTGACGGCATACATCACCCCGTAGCTGGCCAGGAACCAGGCGTTGATGGCACCGTAGCTGGCGCTATTCAGGTGAAGCTCTTCCTTGATGGTGCCGATGAGGACCGAGAGCGTCTGGCGATCAAGATAGTTCAGCGCCGAT
Organism: uncultured Verrucomicrobia subdivision 3 bacterium; assembly: GCA_903912925.1. GTDB lineage: Bacteria > Verrucomicrobiota > Verrucomicrobiia > Limisphaerales > UBA8199 > PALSA-1440. The sequence goes on from CAIWJG010000636.1 coordinate 5,640, forward strand.
GCGAGGCAGAGCAGGAACGCTATGTACCAGCGAAAACCTTTAAGCTTCATGTGTTCTGCTTCATGAATCGTGTTTGGTCCGTTATACCCGTTGTTCACCCTGGACGCTACCCTGCATTTTCGACACCCTGCATTTTTGGCTTTGCATTCTGTCCGGGCCTGTCAGACTGGCATCGTGTTGCAGTGCTACTTCATGTATGTGATATGAATACAAATCCCTTAACTCGACGCAATTTCCTGAAACAAACCACGGGTCTGGCACTGACTGCCGCCGTCTGCCCTGTTATCGCCCCCTCTGCCGCGCTCGGCCGGGCGGGCAAGGTTGCGCCGAGCGACCGCATAGTCGTCGGCTGCATTGGCCAGGGGCCGCAGGGGCAAGGCGTCATGGGCAATTTCCTGAACAAGAAGGACGCGCAGGTCGTAGCGGTCTGCGATGTCATGCCGTCGCACCTGGAACAGTCGCGCACCAAGGTGAATCAGAAATACGGGAACCAGGATTGCCAGACCTATACCGAGTTCCAGGAAATCGTCGCCCGCAAGGACATTGATGCCTTCCTGATCGCTACGCCCGACCATTGGCACGTGCTGACGGCGCTGGCGGCGGTGCGCGCCGGCAAGGACATCTATGTGGAAAAGCCGCTCGGCATCAACATCGCGGAGGACTGGGCCCTGCGCAAAGAGGTGCATCGCCACAAGCGCGTCTTCCAGTTCGGCACTCAGCAGCGCTCCTCGCGCACCTTCCGGCTGGCCTGCGAACTGGTGCGCAACGGCCGCATCGGCAAACTCAAGCACATCAACGTCTGGGCCCCGGCCAGCGCGCCCGGCGGCTCAACCGAAGTGCTTCCCGTTCCCGCCGGATTCGACTACGAGCGCTGGCTGGGACCCGCGGCCTTCCGGCCCTATACCAAGGATCTCTGCGAGGGCTTGGGCGCCGGGAAGACCTGGTGGTTCATCTCCGAGTTTGCCCTAGGATTTATCGCCGGCTGGGGCATTCATCCGATGGATATCGCCGTCTGGGGCGGCGGCGACCTGCTGAGCGGCCCGCTGGAAATTGAAGGCCGCGGCACCTTCCACGCGGAAGGCATTTGCGACACGGCGACGGCCTGGAACGTGGACATGAAGTTCGGCAGCGGGGTGACGCTGCGGTTCGAGGGCGCCCCCACGAAGGGCAGTACGGACATCCCCTGCTGCGACGTCTGGGCTCATCAAAAGGAATGGAGCCAGCGCTACCGCCGCATCACCGACCACGGCACCGCCTTCGAAGGCACCGACGGCTGGGTCCATGTGGACCGCAGCGGCATCAACCTCCAACCGGAGAACCTCATTGACGCGGATGAAAGCACGTTCAAAGTCCAGCTCACCAAGAGCCCGGACCATGTGCGTAACTTCCTGGACTGCGTGAAGAGCCGCGCGGACACGGTGTGTCCCATCGATGAATCGGTATGGTCCGACACCCTGTGCGAGCTCAGCGACATTGCCATCCGCATGAACCGCAAGATGGTCTGGGACGTCAAGAAAGAGCACTTCATCAACGACAAGGAAGCCAACCTGCGCCTGCTCCCGCAACAAATGCGCAAGCCCTGGCATTTGTAAGCCAGGCACTCAGCCGAGCTTGCTTGGCGAATGCCAGTTCACTGATTATCGGGCTGTCCGGTCTTTGGAATTTGCAGAAGGATGGCAAGCCATTCCCTGCTATCCTTTCTTGTCCAGAGAATCCGGCTTGAAATTGGCCGGCGTTGTGGGATTATTCCATCGTGACAGTTACAGCCGACTCAAGGAAACGAATCATCCTGGCTGAAGCGAGGCCGGGAGACCGGTTCGATGTCCGGGCATCAGCCGAGGGAGTGTTTCTGGTTCGGCGCCTTGAACCTGCCGAGCTTGCCCCACTGGTCAGAGCTCGCAAGGTGCAGGGTCGCTGGATTGGTGCCAACGTAAGACTCGACCGCGCGGCCATTGTTGATGCCGTCAGACTCGACCGCGAGGCCCGATGAGAACCTACTGGGATTCATCGGCACTTATTGAAGCACTCCACGATGCGAAGTTACGCGCCCGGATCACGCCCGCCGAACACGCGACCCGCCCGCACAGCTTGGCTGAGATTTTTTCGACCCTGACCAAGGGTGTCAATTTCCGATACTCGCCCTCCGACGCGGCCAAGATGGCAGAAGACCTGGCGAAAGATCTGGACTTCGTCGAACTGAGCGCCGCAGAAACGGTGTCCGTACTCAAGAAGGCCAATTCGATGGGCGTGCGTGGCGCTCGAGTTCACGACCTGATGCATGCGGAAGCTGCATCCAAGTATGGCGCGGATCTCCTGCTGACGTTAGACGATGCCGGATTCAGGACACTGAAACTGTCTTTGCGCGTTTCGTCCCCGTAACACAAATTGAGGTTCGCGGCTCAGGGCGTTGGAATCACCAATCACCGGTTATCAATCCCCCATCACTGCTACCAGCCGTTGGCGCAGTGGCCTACTGGTTCACGTGGACCACCTTGGCCGGGGCGAATCCGTTGAACCAGGTCGAGGAGGCGTGGCTGTAGGCGCCGATGTTCTCGCTGTAAAGCAGGTCGCCCAGTTTGAGGTCGCTAGGCAGTTGCTCAGCCATTGAGACCACGTCGAGCGCGTCGCAGGTGGGGCCGAACACGGAGCAGATCTGCGTCGGTCCGCGCTTGAATGCCTTGAGGTGATAATGGCAGTGGTCGAAGATGACGCCGGAGAAGGTGTGATAGACGCCGTCGTCGATGTAGTAGCAGAGCTTCCCATCACGCACAGCCTTCCCGAGGATCTTGGAAACAGCGTAGCCGGCGGTGGCGACCATGAACCGGCCCGGCTCGGCAAGGATCTGGATGTTCTTCGGAAACAGGCGGCCGAGCTCCCGGTTGATCAGCGCCGCCAGATTTCGGAACGGCTTGACACTGTCGTCGTAGGGAGCGGGGAACCCGCCACCGATGTCCAGCAAGTTCATCTTGGTGTAGCCGCGGTCTTTGGCTTCCTTGAAAAGGTTGGCGGCCAGCTCAAGCGCAGCCACGTAATTCTGGAAGTTCGTGGTCTGGCTGCCGACATGGAAACTCAGGCCCTCGACCACCAAACCCGCCTTGTCCGCGGCGAGGATGAGGTCCACCGCTTCGCCCGGGGCAGCACCGAACTTGGAGGAGAGTTCGACCATGGCGCCGGTGTTCGGCACCTTGATGCGCAGTGCCAGTCCCGCCAAGGGGGCGTGCCGCTTAATCTTCTTGATCTCTTCGTAGTTGTCGTAGGTGACCAGCGGCTTGTACTGGTTCAGTTCCTGCAAGGTCGCTTCGGCTTTGGTGGGGTTGGCGTAGATGATCTTGTCCCAGATCCACGCTTGCCGTTCCTTGTCGGGCATGTCCTTGATGTACTCATAGACGATGCGGAACTCCGGCATGGAGGCAACGTCGAAGCTCGCCCCCGCCTCGTAAAAGGTCTTCACGATGGCAGGGTCGGAGTTGGCCTTCACCGCGTAGTAGGCTTGGACGCGGGGGAGGTAACGCTTGAACTGGGAGTAATTGCGGCGCAACTGGTCGTGGTCCACCACGAACAGCGGGGTGCCATTTTGCTCGGCCAGTTTCTTCAGCAGGCGGCGATTGATCATCTTAGTCTCCGTCGGTAATGAGGAAGTTCTTGAACTGCCACGGGTCGCCCGGGTCGATCTGCGGGTTGTTGTGGCCCGGGAATGTGTTGGTGTAGTGCTTGAGCGGCGTCCAGTCGGTCGGCTTGGAGATCCACTTCCCCAGATACGGCTTGGCGACGTTGAGCACGTATTGGTGCGGCAGGTCGTCGGACACACAGACTCCCCGGTCCGGGTTCTCGATCATCCACATCGCGGCGGCGACGACCGAGATCGCGACTTGCATGGTGGTCGCGTTTTGGTGCGGCACCAGTTGGCGCGATTCCTCGATGCTGAGGTCGCTGCCAGTCCACCACGCGCCGTAGGCATGGCCCATCATCAGCGCGCCCAGGATGTCGGAGCCGCTGATGATTTCGTCGTTGAGAATGCGCTGGTTCTTGGGGAGCTTGAAATCATTGCCGCGCAGTTCATTCAGCGACGCAATGGCCACATCGGACGGGCAATAGGCGTAATGCACCGTAGGGCGGTAGATGGCCTTGCCATTCTCCCATACCGTCAACCGGTCGGAGATCGTGAACGCTTCGCCGTGCCGCACGACCATGCCGTGGATGCAGTAGTTGGGCACCCAGGAGGTCACCCAGGTGTTCATGCCCATGCGGGCGAGGCAAATCTGGTTGCGCGGGCCTTCGGTATGCTCGTAGGCCAGCGGCGGCAATTCCTTTTCGTGCGTGCCCCAGCCCATCTCGGCCGTGGTGGTGCCTTCCTCGCGGAAGCCCTCCACGCTCCAGGTGTTGACGAACTCGTTCACCTGCTTCGGCTTGTTGGTGATCTGCGTGTCGCGCTCGCTGCAATGGATCACCTTGACGCCAAGCTTCATGGCCAGGCGATTGAACTTCTGCTCGGCGATGAGCTGCCGAAGCTCGTCGGCGGCCTTGCCTTTCACCTTCCCGTCCTTGATGGCCCGGTTACCGATGTCCAGCAGGCCCTGCTTGGTGAAGTGGGAGATGAGGCCGGGATTGGCGCCATGCTCGATCACCGCCGTGGGGCCGGGCTGATCCCATTTGGCGATCATGCGGCGGAGATTCATGTGCCGCCAGTAGAGCGTCATCTTCTGCGGCGACGCGCCCTTGGCGTTCTCGTAGGGGTCCCACAGCTCGACCGACGTGTTGATGTACAACACGCCGCGATCGTGGCACCACTGGAGGATCTCGCAGCAGTCGATATTCCAGGCCAGGTCAATCAGCAGATCGCCCGTCCCGAGGTGCTTTCCCAGCAGCGCACCCAGGTTGGCGCGCGTCACCTGCTTCTGCACGAACTGCACCCCGCGCTTCAGCCAGGGTGCCAAGACGGCACGGCGGTCTTCGAAGTCCATGACCGTGATGTCCCGCGCCGGCACCTTGATGTGCTTGACCAAAACAGGCAACGTGCACTGCGCCACCGCCCCGTAACCGACAAATACAACCTTATTCCTGTATTCGAGCATAGCTATTGATTGATAAAAGACCCGCCGCCGTCAACCCTCTTTACGGCCAATCTAATCCTTCACCCCGAGGCGCTTCTGGAGTTCTTCCAGGGAAACGCCTTTGGTCTCCGGTAAGAACGCCCACACCATGAAGAACTGCAGCACCATCATGGCGGCGAAAAAGCCAAACGCGTAAGCACCCGAGTTCTTGGCCACGACCGGGAAGGACCAACTGACCCCGGCACAGAGCACCCAGATCAGGAAACAGGCGAGGGCTGAGCCGGAGGCGCGCACGGCGTTGGGCAGCAGCTCGTTGATGATGACCCAAACCACCGCGCCCTGCGAGTAAGCGTGCGAGCCCACAATGCCTATCAAGGCTACGATCACAACCCAGCCCTGGGCGTGGGTGGCGAACACCCAGGCCGCCAGCACATGGGAAAAGAAGAAGGTCACAGAGCCAACCAGCAGCAGGGCCTTGCGCCCCACGCGGTCAATAATCGCCATCGCTCCGATCGTTATTACCAGGTTGAAGACGCCGATAACCACTGACTGCATCAACGAACTGGCTCGGTCCGCGCCGGCCATCCGGAAAATGTCGGCGGTGTAGTAGATCACCGCGTTGATGCCATCGAGTTGGTTGAAAGCGCCGATCATGCACGCCAGCAACAGCGGTTTCATATACTTGCGCTGGAACAGCCGCTGGTGCGTCCCGCTCATCTCGGCTTTGAGCGATTCCTCGATCTCGCCGGCTTCCTCGACCGGGCTTTCGTGCCCAAAGCGGACCAGCACCGCCTCGGCCTGTTTACGGCGCCCCTTCTTGACCAGCCAGCGCGGGCTTTCCGGAATCATCATCACCGTGAGCAGAAAAGCCACCGCGGGGAAGGTCATGATCCCAAACATCCACCGCCACGTGTTAGGATGCTCCGCACCCACCACGCGGCTGACCAGGTAATTCGAAAGGTAGGCTGCCAGAACCCCCACCACGATGTTCAACTGGCTGACGGCCACCAGCAGCCCGCGCCGCTTGGCGGGAGCGATCTCGGTGATATACATTGGGCAGACGACGGACGCTCCGCCGACCGCCACGCCGCCCAGCCAGCGGAAGAACAGCAGCGCATACCAGTTCCAGGCGAGCGCACAGCCCACGGCCGAGAGGACGAACAGCACCGCCAGCATCGCCAGCACTGGCCGCCGGCCCCACCAATCTGCGGGCCGGCCGACGGAGAGGGAGCCGACCATTGTCCCAATCAGCGCGCTCGACACCGTGAAGCCCAGGAGGTTGTCGTTGAGTCCGAACACTTGCCGCAAGGCGTCCGTGGTGCCGGAAATCACGGCGGTATCGAAGCCAAAGAGCAGCGACCCCAGAGCGGCCACGATGGCGCTGATCACCAGGATTCCACCGCCGCCGCCGCCGCTGGTCGTGGTGGGAGCTTCAGTCGCGGATGGAATATTCATGTTCAGGGCTTTCGTTGATTGCCGGCATCGGGCGGCGATTGTATCGGGCAGGGCCGAACGAGCAAACATTTACTCAATCGGAATGCCCAGCATCTTTAGGATGTGCCGGGCCAGATGTTCCTTTAGCTCCCGATGACGAGGGACAGGTTGTGAAACCTTCGTGCCAGGGTTCTGATACCAGTCATGTTTTCCTCCGTGCCGAATGAACACACAACCCGACGACTCGATCTTCTTGATCAAATCGCGGCGTTTCACGCTACTTCCAATTCCCCACGATGCCTCACGCAAGGAATCTCGCCACTGGTGAGGTCTTCATACAGGCTCGCCAAGTGCGCCTTCAAATCCTCCAACGAGTCACCCTGCGTCAGGTAGTCGGGAAAATCATCCAGATAGCCCAGCCAGCCATCGCCGTCCTGCCAATAAGTGAACCGTCGCGATCTCATGGTGCAAGGCTACCTCGCCAAGCCGGGAACGGCAAGCGCGCACGACATTCTTGCCGCGCGGTTGCGATTTTGATCCGCTGCGGCCGGTGGTAGTTGGACGTTTCAGTCGAGAATGGAGCTTGAATCTGACTACCGGCGTTCGTCCATCAGCACATCCAACTCCGCAATGGCAGCAAAAGGCTGGCCGTTGACCTCGGACCGGACCACCACCTTCAAATAGCGTGCCTTGACTGGTTGCCGGAAGTTCACTGTCTGCAGCTTGTCGGTATTCGGCCATTTAACTTTGGCCACCGGCGCGGCCCAGACGTTCGGCTCCGTGCTGCAATAGATCTCGCACTCGGCGATGCGTCCATTAGCCATGTCCTGGCGCGGTAGATAGGTGATGCCTTTCAACGTGACCGCGCGACCCAAGTCGAGGGTCAGATGGTGCGGCATCGGGTCACTCGCAGGCGTCCACTTCGTGTGCCAGATCGTCTCCGGATCGCCATCAAACGCGTTAGCGGCGACGTTACCACTGGCGCTGTCTTCGCTATCGGCCTCGACTACCCGGGCTTCCAGCTTCATGAGGTTCGACCCATAGCTCAGGTTGAGAAGCCCCGCGAGGGCTTCCTTGCTGACCAGAACCTTTGGATCAAAGTGCTTGCCCGCCATGTAGCTGAGCAGGCTCTGGCGCAACTGGCGGGCAGCGGGCCGCTTTTCCAGGTCCTTGACCAAATCGGCGGAGCACACGAGCAGCTTGCCGTTGCCCACACGGCACTCCCAGACCAGCCCGAGCCGGCGATTGGTGTTCCAGTCATCAATCACCTGCACAATCGGGCGCACCTCCTTCGGCAGCCCATCCAACATCATGCCCTGCGCCCGTGTCACAATCTCATTCCACTGCCAGTCCTGGAAGAACTCCGTCGGGAATCCGGCCAGGGCGGGATGCTTCGGATCGCACAGCAAGCCGAGCGTCTTGTGATCTTGCGTATGAAACATGTAGCGGTTCCAGAAGATGGGCTCAAAGAAAAGCCGCGGGTGCTGACGGGAGAGGCGCGCCGGGAGCAACAGCACCCGTCCACCGGCGTCGAGCCGGGCGAGGGCGGCCGCGTCTAAAGCAGGCGTGACCAGCACATCCACCGGCGTCGCAGCCTCGGCCTTAGCCGGATAAATCCACACACCCCAGTCGTTCTCGAACGGCGTGCCCTTTATGCCCACGACCAGTTTGCAGGCTTGTGGCGCCTTCAGTTTCGCAAGATCAACCGAGATTCGGCCCAGCGAGATCCCCTGCCCCACCGGTATCGTCCTGGCCGCGAACTCACCCTTGGCCAGTGTCCTCCCTCGCGCCGAAACCAGCTTCCACGCGGCGACGGCGTTCTCCAGGGGTGCCGGTCCGAAATGCGCAACTTCCACCTCGGCAGTGAGCGTTTCGTCGGTCGTCCACACGCGCTTTAGCACTCGCGCCAGTGGGACAGTCGCGTTGCAGAACCGGCGGTATTGGGCCGGGGTGATGTAGCCCTTGGATTCCCAGAAAGGGTCCAGCACGCCGACCAGCGCCGTGCCTTGCCCGGGGAAGTCATGCAGATCGAGCAGTTCAAAGCCCCCGATGCCCGGCGTGCGCAGCGCGGCCTCGATCTCCTCCTTATAGCAAAGGGCCTGGAGCTTGCCGGAGGCGCGCAGGAAATCGCGCCACTGATCCAGCATCCCATGCTCCGCCAACGAATCGCGGAAAATATCGAAGTTCTTCGGCTTGAGCGGCCCGGTGTATTTGCGCACCTCGTCGAAGTTCGGATACACGCACCACTGTCCCATCTCATGCACCACGGCCGGCACGCTCAGGGCCTTCACATCCTGCAGGTAATCCTTGCCCAGCCAGCCGTGCGGCCCGCGGCACGGCCAATAGACGTGGTACTGATTCTCAGGCAGTTGCGGGTAAGCCGAGCCGCTGGTGACGAGGCGGCGCGGGTCGCGCTGCTTCCAGAAGTTCACCCAACCGGCCAGGAACTCATCGCGGTTCTTCCCGCCCGGCTCATTGCCATGCGTCAGCAGCAAGAACGACGGGTGATTGCCATACGCGCGGACGATGCGCTCGCTTTCCGCGTAGAGCCACTCACCCAGCACCTTGTCCTCCCCTGGATTCGACCAGACAGCGCACTCGACCTGGAAGTAGAACCCCAGCTCGTCAGCCGCGGCAAACGCGGCTTCGGGCGGACACCATGAGTGGAACCGGATCAGATTCAGCCCATGCGCCTTGCACGCGCCGATTACCTTCTTCCAAGCCGCCACGTCGGTGGGCGGATAGCCGGTCAGCGGGAAGATGCAGCATTCGAGCGTGCCTCGGAAAAACGCGGGCTGGCCGTTCAACACAAACTGCTTGCCCTCGGTGCTGATCTCGCGCAGGCCGAAGCTCACCGTCCGCTGATCACCGGCCTGGTCGGCTTTGAGCTGAACCGAGAGTTTCTGGAGCGCAGGCTGGAATTCATCCCACAGCTTCGCCTCTCGGCCCAGAGCTACATTCGACTCGACGGCACCGCCCTGTGCATCCCAGGTGATCGGCTGGCTTTGCCGGCCAATCGTGAGGGTGCCCTGCCCTGCTCTGCCGGTCGCATTGCCGATGCGCACCTTCACCCGTGCAGTCTTGCCGGCGACGTTGGGATACACTTGCACGTCCTCGATCCATACCGGGCTAGTGGCGCGCAGTTCGAGCTGGCCGATCAGGCCGTTCCAGTTCCCTTGCGTGTGATCGGTAACGCTGTGCGCCCAGGCCCCGACATTCACGATCACGCGGTTATCCACCCGGATCGTCAGCGTGTGCTTGCCCGAAGCGAGGCCCGTGCCCAGTTCGAAACATTGGGGCGTCGAGAGGCTCGTGTTCGTGCCGATCTCCCGTCCGTCGAACCACACGCGTGTCTCCCAGTGCGCGCGTTCCAGGTTGAACACCACCCGCTTGCCCTGCCAAGCCGCGGGTATGTCCAAGTCGCGCTGATACCACGCCGCTCCCACATAATGCTTCTCCGGCTGCAGGAAGAACGGCACCTTGATGTTCCCAGGCTGCCGGTACTTCGCGTATTGTGGGCCTTTCAGCCACGCGTCCGCACCAACCTCACCTGTCCATTTCGTATCTACCGTGATGTCGTCGCCAAAGCCCTCGTTCTGCAACGCACCGGGCAGCTTGATGCGCTGGTCCAGTGAGCGCTCGCACCAGCGCTCCTTCACACCCATATCCTTGCGGTCCAGCTCGAACCGCCACTGCCCAGCCAGCGAGACGTGGTCGGCCTGGGCGGCAGCACTCGGTGTGCATAAAGTCCCGATGAGTGTTGCGCCAACAGCAAGTTGGAAGGTCAGGAAAGTAGCCGAGAGTCTGTTCATTGCGCCTAGTTTGCGAGCTGGGCCTCCCGCTCGAAAGAGAATTCTTTGCAGTGGCCAGGGCTTTTAGCGCCTAATAGTGTAGAGTTACGGGGCGGCAGAAGGGCAGTAATTCTGACGCAGGGGCAGCCGAATGGCCCGGAAACCCCTTCGGATACCCTTCGGATACCCTTCGGACGCCCTTCGGACGCCCTTCGGACTGGTTGGCTGGTTCCTGCCTATCCGCGCACCACCCCCACCGGTGGGCTGCGCCTGTCTCCCGCGTGCTTCTGTGTGGCCAAAGCACGGACATTCCTATCCGCAACAGGGTAGTGGGATTCGACCGGGCAGGCAGTGACCGGGGCGCCATGACTGCGGCGATAGCTTCTTAAAGTCCTGACATTGCTGCGGATAGGAGCCGGGAAATCGCCTACATGACCAAGACGGTGATGGTGAAAGTGAAGTGAAATCCAAGACTCACAGCAAGGCCCGCAATTCCCCAGCCAAAAGCGGGGACGCCTTTGCTCCCGCGTGAGCCTTTTCCAGAAGATCTTCGCCGGCGGCTTGCTGCGGTTTGAGCAGTCCTTGGCTGGCGTCAAACTGCGGCCAGCGCCCGATCCAGGAAATCGTCTGCCGCCGCTTCACGTTGAATGGCCTCGATCTCATTCTGCCCCTTCTTGCCAGCCCGCAGGATAGCCTCGAAGGGAATGGGTTTGGAACTCTTGCCCGGATCACTCCACTCCGGCAGTTCGTGAGTCAGCGCCACAAGAGCTTCTTCCGAGAGATTCCTGTGTTTTGCGCAAATCTCGTCAATCAGCGCCACTTCCGCTTCGGACAATGCGGTCCGGTCGGGCACGCCGCTGAAACGAACCGTATAAACATAGGGCGCGGGCCGAGGGATGAAGTTGTGCCACGCGCTCTTCGGCAAGTGCTGCTTCTTCTGCGAAACCCGGTCGAAGATGGCACTCAAAACCGGCCCTTGCTTCATGGCGACTACGGCATCGCCCGTGATGGGCCGGCCAAACCACAGCAGAGCTTCGCGATCAATTAGATAAAGCAGCTTCATCAAGGCCAGGCAGTTCATCTCCCCACCGCATTGAGTGATGAGCCGCCCCGCGGCTTGAACCGCCTTTCGCTCGCTGAATTTGAATTTGATGGTTTTCCCTATCTCTAGTCCCGCTTTGCAGGATGCTTTATCTCAATTTGCCCCACTTGCGTCAAATCTCAAATCGCTGCGACGGGCCAGGCGTCAACAAAACCCGTTTGGGATGTTGGGTTTGGTGATGGTGCAGGCGGAGGAGTGGGAGGAGTTTTGCTGGCAGTGACAGATCGCTTGAGCCGGGGCGGCGTTGGCGCCCGAGGCTGAACATCCAGCCTTGAACGTCGAGGCCATAAGGTGTGCTGATACTGCTGTATGGGCAAACCAAGGGTCTGGGGCGTCCGGAGGGCTCTATTTCTGGGTCTGGCGAACCGTTCTATGGTACCATGGCAGGTCCATGGTGGTACCATACTGCTACCAGTGTGCCCCGGGTGCGCAACCTGCCATTTTCACTATTGCGAATGCTTATGCAACTTAGCCGGCGCGCCGAAATACCTGTCCACTGCAAGGACAGAACGCTACCCGGCTTCGAAACACCTCTGCCCCTGTCCCGGGAGGGACGGCTGACGAACCGCACGGGGTTTCAGCCGTCCCTTCGGGACTTGCGCCCCCTAAACTCGCGTACCCAACGTTGAAACGGATATTTTCGGCCATCCCTCCGGGATGTGGCGGGTGAAATCCTAACGGCATTGGACATGCTCGTCCGCTTCGACAACGTTGGCCAGCCCCAGGCGGACAAGAATCTCCGCGCTCCGCTAACGTGAGTTGCGCCCCCGATTACATTTTTCGGAACTTTGTTGTTGCGTGTGTGGGGGGAGAGCGGATTAAACTGATGTTCTAGTTAGCAATTGCTAATTGCTGACGAGAGTACTGCCGGCACAAATTGATCGGCGGGAACCAGCCGCTCGGCGAGCCGGACCGCTGTGTTGTCAAACGGCGGCATGAAGTGGGCGGTGGCCCGCGCTGGTGGCGGGCGGACAGCCGGCAATAGAGTTCGCGGTCGCAGACCAATTCAGAATTAACATTATGCTTAACATTCGCAAAGCCGCCGTTATCGGGGCGGGCAACATGGGCGCGCAGATTGCCGCGCATTTGGCCAACGTAGGAATCCCCTCGCTGTTGATGGACATTGTGCCGGGGGATCTGCTGCCCGAGGAGAAGAGCCGCGGGCTGACGCTGCAATCGTCCGCCGTGCGCAACCGGATAACCAAAAACCTCTTCGACCGAGCCCGGAAGCTGTCACCGGCGCCGTTTTTCGTCCCGGAAGGGACGGGCCTGGTGCGGATTGGGAACGTGGAAGACAACCTGGCGGAGATTAGCGACGCCGATTGGGTGGTGGAGGCGGTGCTGGAGCGGATGGACTTGAAGCTGGCGCTGCATGCCAAGATCGCCGCCCTTGCCCGGCCCGACGCTCTGGTGACGACCAACACCTCGGGGCTGTCCATTGCCGGCATGGTGAAGGATTTGCCGGCAGAATATCGGCGACGGTTCTTCGGCACGCACTTTTTCAATCCGCCGCGCTACATGCGGCTGCTGGAGCTGATTCCCACCGCCGAGACCGATCCTGCGCTGATGAAGTCCTTTGCGGCTTTCGGAGAGTCGGCGCTGGGCAAAGGCATTGTCTGGGCCAAGGACACGCCGGGTTTTGTGGCCAACCGGATTGGCTGTTTTGACATGCAGAAGGTGCTGCTGCTGATGATGGAGGATGGGTTGAGCATTGACGAAGTGGATGCGCTGACCGGTCCGGTGATAGGCCGCCCGAAGAGCGCGACGTTCCGACTGGGGGACATGGTGGGGGTGGACCTGATGCTGCAGATGGGGCGGAACCTGCGGGAGATGCTGAAGTATGATCCGATGATTGGGGTGTTTCAGCCGGTGGAGTTTGTGGAGGAAATGGTCAAGCGCGGGTGGTGGGGTGAGAAGAAGGGACAGGGCTTCTATCAGCGGGTGAAGACGGAGAAGGGGCGGGAGATTCTGACGCTGGATTACAAGACGATGGAATATCGGCCGCGGCAGAAGCCGAAGATGGAATCGCTGGAAGCGGCCAGCAAGTTGGAGGATCCGGCGGAGAGCATTCGGGCGCTGTGCGGGGCGACGGACCGGGCGGGAGTGTTTGCCTGGAAGCACCTGAGTTCAGTTTTGTGTTACGCGGCGGAGCGGCTGACTGAAATCGCCGACGACGTGGTGACGGTGGATAATGCGATGAAGTGGGGCTATAACTGGGAGCTAGGCCCCTTTGAGGTGTGGGACGCACTCGGGGTGGGGGCAGCGGCGGATCGGTTGACCAAGGAAGGGCGCGAAGTGCCGGCGGTGGTTCGTGACCTGCTCGCGAGCGGCAAGGGGTCGTTCTATGAGGAGCGGGAGGCCGCACGCTTCTTCTTCGACGTGGGTCAGCGCGGTTATGCCCCGGAGGTTGAGTCGCCCAAGGCGATCCATCTGGCGCGTTTGCATCGGGCGAACCGGGTCTTGAAGCGCAATGCGGGGGCGAGTCTGGTGGATTTGGGCGATGGAGTTGCGTGCCTGGAGTTCCACACGAAGATGAACGTGATCGGCGGGGACCAAATGGGCATGTTGCAGCAGTCGCTGGAGGAGGTTCGCAAGAACTTTCTCGGACTGGTGATTGGCAACCAGGGGCCGCATTTCTCGGCCGGAGCGAATCTGTTCCTGGTGCTGATGCAGATCCAGAATCAGGATTGGGACGAACTGGACCTGATGATCCGGGGCTTCCAGAAGGCGACGAGCACGCTACGGCAGTTCGAGAAGCCGGTGGTGGCGGCGTGCCACGCGTACACGCTGGGCGGGGGCTGCGAACTTTCGATGGGATGCGATCACATTGTGATGGCGGCGGAGACCTATATGGGGCTGCCGGAGGTCGGGGTGGGCCTTATCCCAGGGGCGCACGGAACGAAGGAGATGTTGATCCGGTGTACCGAGAATATAGCCCGGGGCGACGAGGCGGATTATTTCCCTGGAGTGCGGCGCGCGTGGGAGACGATTGGCATGGCCAAAGTCGGCACGAGTGCGGCGGAGGCGGCCAAGCTCGGCTATTTGCGCAGCGGAGAAACCACCATTGTGCTGAACCGGGACTGGGTGCTCGGCGAGGCCAAGGCGAAGGTGCAGCAGATGGCCGACCAGGGTTATCGGCCGCGACCGCAGCGCACGGACATTCCGGCAATCGGGGAGAGCGGGCTGTCCCTGTGCAAGTTGGCTTTGCGCCAGATGCTCCTGGGCGGGCAGATCAGCGAGCATGACCACAAGGTCGGCACGAAGCTGGCATACATACTGTGTGGCGGGGATCTGACTTCTCTGCATTTTGTATCCGAGCAATACATCATGGACCTGGAGCGGGAGGCATTTCTGAGCCTGTGCGGTGAACCCAAGACGCTGGAGCGTATCAAACACACGCTTAAGACCGGCAAACCTTTAAGGAACTAAGAATATGAGAGAAGCATTTATTGTAGCCGCCGCCCGGACGCCGGTCGGCAAGGCGCCAAACGGGAAGCTGCGGACCGTTCGTCCGGATCATCTGGCCGCGCTGGCCATGAGCGGCGCGCTGGCGCGGGTGCCCGGGTTGACGGCGGAGCAGGTGGAGGATGTGATCCTGGGCTGTGCGATGCCCGAGGCGTCGCAAGGGATGAACATCGCGCGGATCGCCGTCCAGCGGGCGGGTTGGCCGGAGACGGTGCCCGGAGTGACGGTCAACCGCTTTTGTGCCTCAGGTTTGGAGGCCATTGCGATAGCCGCCCAGCGAATTCTGAGTGGCACGGCGGAGGTGATTGTGGCCGGGGGCACCGAGAGCATGAGCCAGGTTCCGATGGGCGGGTTCAAGATCTCGCCCGATCCCTACTTGGTGGATCAACTGCCTGACGCTTACCTGGGGATGGGGTATACGGCTGAGAACCTGGCGGCTAAGTATGGCATATCGCGCCAGGACGCCGACGCATTTTCCTTCGAGAGCCACCAAAAGGCGCTAGCCGCGCTGGAAGCGGGTCGTTTTCAGGAGGAATGTGTAGCGGTGCCAGTCCGCGAAGTGAACCTCGACGGGAAGGGCAAGCGCCAGGTGACCGAGTTCAATTTCGAGGTGGATGAAGGTCCGCGCCGCGATACTTCGCTGGAGAAGCTCGCCTCGCTCAAGCCGGCGTTTAACCCGAAGGGCACAGTAACCGCCGGGAATGCTTCGCAGCGGAGCGACGGGGCTGCGGCGGTGGTGGTGATGTCCGGGGAAAAGGTCAAGGAGCTGGGGTTGAAGCCGCTGGCGCGCTATGTCACCTACGCGGTGGCGGGAGTGCCGCCGGGAATCATGGGGATCGGGCCGGTCCAGGCCATTCCCAAGGCCCTGAAGCAAGCCGGTCTGAAGGTGGAGGACATTGACCTCATTGAACTCAATGAAGCCTTTGCGTGTCAGGCGCTATGCGTTATCCGCCAATGTTCGTTGCCCGGCGAGCGCATCAACGTGAACGGCGGCGCGGTTGCCCTGGGGCATCCGCTGGGGGCTACCGGGGCTCGACTCACGGTCTCCATTCTGCATGAACTGAAGCGTCGCCACGGTCGGTATGGACTGGTGACGATGTGCATTGGGGGCGGCATGGGTGGGGCGGGGATTTTTGAGTTAATCCGCTGATTTGAGGAGGGAAGAGTTGAAGATCCTGGTACCGCTCAAACGAGTTCCCGATCCTGATACGCGGATTCGCGTCAAGCCCGACGGTTCGGCGGTGGATCTGGACGGCGTGAAGTTCGCCGTGAATCCATTCGATTCGATTGCGCTGGAGGAGGCGTTGCGGATCAAAGAGAAGCTCGGCGAGACCGAGGTGGTGGTTGTAACCATTGGCGGTCAGGAATGCGTGGAGCAACTTCGCGTGGGTCTGGCCATGGGCGCTGATCGGGCGTTGCTGATCCGCAGCACCGATGGCCTGGATGCGCTGGCGATCGCCAAGGTTCTGGTGGCGGTTTATCGCCGGGAGCAGCCAGCCTTCGTTTTGATGGGCAAACAGGCCATTGATGACGACTCGAACCAGGTTGGGCAGATGTTGGCCGCACTACTCGGGATTGGGCAGGCTACGTTTGTGTCCAAATGTGAATTGATCGAGAACAACAGCAAGGTTCGCTGCGGGCGCGAAACGGATGGCGGGATCGAAACCGTCACCGTGAAGCTGCCGGCCATCATTACGAGCGACCTGCGTTTGAACGAGCCGCGCTATGTTTCGCTGCCGGGAATCATGAAGGCCAAGAAGAAACCCCTGGAAGAAGTGGGGATGGCGGACTTGGGCCTGACGATCACCTCGCGAACCCAGGTGTTGAAACTCGAGCCGCCCGTTCGCCGCAAAGCCGGCGTGCGGGTCAAGACAGTGGACGAATTACTGGCGAAACTGAAGAACGACGTAAAGGTGCTCTGAAGCGCCTGAGCGCTGTGATGGCGCGTCCAAACTTCCAAATTCAATAAGAGAGACGAACATGGCGAACCTATTAGTTATCGCCGAACACGACTTGGGCCACTTGAAGCAGGCGACGCTCGCGGCGGTTGCCTGCGCACACAAGCTTGTCGCGGAGGCCGGCGGCTCATTTGACATACTGGTTATCGGCCAGAATGTGGGCGGCATCGCCGAAGTGCTGCGCCCCTACGGCGCGGCCACGGTAATGGTCGCCGATGATGCGCAACTCCAGCACCCGGTTGGTGACAAGTATGCGCAGGTCATCGCGGACGTTGCCAGGCAGCGGGAGACGACGATGGTGATTGGGGCCGCGTCAACCTTTTCCAAGGACATCCTGCCGCGGGCGGCGGCTTTGCTGGACGCGGGCATGTTGAGCGATGTGATTGATGTACACATGGCGGGGGACGATTTCATCTTCAAGCGGATCATGTTTGCGGGCAATGTCATCGCCACGGTAAAGCTGGACGGGGCGGTGAAGTTTCTAACCGTGCGGGCCGCGGCATTTGCGCAACCGCAGAAGGTGGCTGACTGTTCGCCTGTCCTGGTCATCCCGATTGATGCGGGCCGGTTGCCGGCATTCATTGAGTACGGAGGGCGAGAAGCCAAAGTGACCGGGCGGCCAGATCCCACAGAGGCGCGGGTGGTGGTTTCCGGGGGGCGCGCAATTCGGAATGCGGATGATTTCGAGCGATTGGTGGGAGGGCTGGCGGATGCACTGGGAGGGGCGGTGGGGTCGTCGCGGGCGCTGGTGGATGCGGGCATTACGCCCAACTCACTGCAAGTGGGGCAGACGGGCAAGATTGTCGCTCCAGATCTATATGTTGCGGTAGGCATCTCCGGCGCGATTCAGCATCTGGCTGGGATGAAGGATACGAAGGTCATTGTGGCGATCAACAAGGATCCCGAAGCGCCGATCTTCGAGGTGGCCGATTTTGGGCTGGTGGGGGATGTCTACCAGATCGTGCCAGAGTTGGTGGCGGCACTAAAGAAGTAACTGGCGACGAATGATCCTGCGCATCTTAGAGTTTTCGGAGCGCGGACATTCTTGTCCGC
>CAIWJG010000637.1 GCA_903912925.1 uncultured Verrucomicrobia subdivision 3 bacterium
CTCTGGGGAGAGGGCTGGGGTGAGGGGGAACTGGGTCGCCGGACTGACGCAGCCGCCCAAAACGGCTTTGGCACGCGTGAGACCGAGCCGCAAATCTTAGCGGCATTGGACCGGAGGTCTGCCCCACACGTGAGCAGTTACGAAAAATCTGAGCTGCGCACGGCTCCTACCTATCGCGCTGAAGCCAGTCCCGCACCAGGTCGGGCAGTTTGCAGCGGTCGCAGATGGCGTTGGAGTGGTCGCAGAAGTCGCGCACCATCTGGATGAGGCCCTGCTGGGCGGCGGCGCCGGGCAAGGCGCGCGGGGACGTGCCGCCGAGCAACCGCTGGCGGGCGAGGCGAAGCACGGCGTTGTCTTCTGCCGGCGGCCAGGCGAAATAGCGGCGTTCGAGGGTGGTTTGCATGGCGGCGTTCTTGCCCTCGACGGCCCGAATCCAGAGCCAGGGCAGGACGACGTTTACTGCCAGATCGGTTACCCTTGTGCTGCCCAGGAGAGGCTGCGCCTTCTTGAGCCGGGGCGAGCGGAACGTGCAATGCCAGGACCAGAAGTCGTCGGGCGCGACTTGAAGGTCTTCGAGCAGGGAATCGGCGAGCGCTGAATCAGGCACGTCGCGAGCGCACCAGCGTTCGAGCTTCTGCGCGAGGTCGCCATCCATGGACCATTGCGACGCAAGGGCGATACGGCGCTGCGGGTGGTTGGCAGGCCGCGAGCCGTGCAGACGCCAGAGCGCGCGCGGCAGGAGGCAGTCGGAGAATTCGTCCCGCTCGCGCCACCATTGGTCCCAGACGCGGCGGACATAATTGTCGGCGCCGGTCTCCGAGCGGGTGAGTTCGAGCGGCAGCAGGCCGCTGATGCCGAACAGGCGCGCTTGCACGGCGAGCGGCTGAGTTCGGGGCGTTTGCCAGCGCGGGCGGAGTTCGGCGAGTCGCTGCATGGGCCAAATATTGTGCTTGAAGCCGAGGGCCCGGCAGAGGCCCTCCCAGAGCGCCTGCTCCCAGCCGACGCGCCGGGCGCGGGCCTGGAACTGCGCCGCCTTGCTCTGCATTCGCACGTGCGCTGACTGGTGGAGCAGGTCGAGCAACTGGGCGGCCGGCAGGGTGCGCAGGGGGGCACAGCAATCGCCGCGCAATTCCTCCGGCAGCGTCTGCGCGGACTCACCGCCGAGCCAGAGGCTGAGCTCGCCAAGCGGGGCGTCGAGCACGGCGCGAAGCGGGAGGGTGGGCAGGGCTTCGGAGGCCGGCTTCTCACTCTCCCAGACCACGTGCAGGATGACGTTCTGGAAGGCGGGGTTGCGGTCATGCCCATGGGCGTGCCAACCGCTGGAACGGAGGTCAACCTCGATGTCGCCGGTCTGAGCTGAGCCGTCGCCGAGCTGGACGACGGCGCCGCGGAAATCGGGGCCGCCTTCGACGCTGCGGAAACCGGGATGAAGGATTCGGGCTGGTGTGCCGTCCAAGGTCTTGAGTTGTTCGCGAAGCAATCGCTGGTGCTGCCAGATGGTTTGCAGGAGGCGCTCGGGCGGCGAGTCCTGATCGTCGCGCAGGACGGGGACCACCCCGCAACGCACGCGCCACTGGGCATAGAAACTGGCCAGAACCGAAGGCACCTTGCCACTGCTTTTGCCCCTAAGGGCTTGAAAAGTCAACTATTATGATAATCAAATTGCGAATGGGCCAACGGCGGTATTGGCCGCTGCTGGTGATGCTGCTGGGGGGTGGCGCACTCGCCTGGGCGCCCGGCGCTTGGGGCCAAGTGGCGAACGATGACGTTCGACGCGACGCGACGGTGCTGGCCGTCGAGAAGGTGCTGCCCAGCGTGGTGAACATCGCCACCGAGACGATTATCCCGCAACGGGACTCCTTTGAGGAACCCTTCCAACAATTCTGGTTTCCCTACCACCGCCGGCAGCCGCCCCATTCTCAGTACAGCCTGGGTTCGGGAGTAATCATTGATGAGGAAGGCTATTTGCTCACCAACGACCACGTCGTGCGCCGTGCCGATAAGATCACTGTTAAGTTCTGCGCCGGTACGAACGCCTACATTGCAACTGTCGTGGCCAACGACCCAAAGAGCGACGTGGCGCTGCTGAAGTTGAACGCCCGCCCGGGTGAGAAGTTCAAGGCTATTCAGCTTGCGCACGAAGACGATTTGCTGCTCGGCGAAACGGTGCTGGCGCTGGGCAACCCATTTGGCCTCGGCGGCTCGGTCAGCCGCGGCATCCTCAGCTCCAAGAGCCGGGTGCTGCCCAAGGAGGGCGAGTCGCTCGACATCCCGAATTGGCTGCAGACCGATGCGCCCATTAACCTGGGCAACAGCGGAGGGCCGCTCGTTAACTTGCGTGGTGAGTTGATCGGCATCAACGTTGCCGTCTTGAACGAGGTCATGGGGCAGCGCGCGCAGGGCATCGGCTTTGCCATTCCCATCCGGCGCGTGCTCGAAGCGCTGTCAGACATCTTTCCGACTGAGTCTGTGAAGGGGTATTGGTTCGGCGCGCGGGTGAAAGTGGGGACGACGCCGCTCGTCATCACCAGCGTGCAGCCGCAGAGCCCGGCAGGCAAGGCAGGCTTAATGGCTGGGGACGCGATCTTGCAGGTGAACGGCAAGCCGCCGAAGAGTTTCATTGATTTTGCCGAGCTGCTGGCTGCCGGGGCGGGGTCCGATGATACGCTGGCTATCCGGCGCGGCACGGTGCGGAAGGACGTCACGGTGCGATTGGTGCCCGAGCAGTCGGTGTTCAACGCTGAACTAATCCGAAGTAAGCTCGGGCTGGACCTTGCGGCGTTGACGAAGCAACAGGCAGCCTCTTACGCCGTGACGACCGCCGACGGTTACTTCATCACGGCAGTGGCGGAGGGCAGCCCGGCCCAGGCAGCGGGTCTGCAGCGTGGCATGTTAGTGACCACGATAGACGGGCAATTGCCCGTCAACCTTTGCGCGGCTGCCAAGCTGCTGTATCCAAAGAACAAAGGGGACCGGGTGCAGCTCGGACTTTTGTGGCTGCAGCAGGTCGGTATGTATAACTTCCGGAGCGAAGGAGTGGTCGAGTTGGCCGTGCGCTAGGCCCAGATTTTGTTGGCTCACCGCGCCAGTCCTCGACTAAACTCGGCCTTACGCTGGTTTCAATGAGCGATGATTTGATGATCGAAGTCGCCGGCTTGACCAAACGCTACGCGGGTAACACCGCGGTGTCGGATATATCGTTTACGGTCAGGCGGGGCGAGATCGTCGGCTTACTCGGCCCCAATGGTGCCGGCAAGAGCACGACGATGCGCATCCTTTCCTGTTACCTGCCGGCGACCTCGGGCACCGTGCGGGTCGCGGGCCTGGACGTGTTCGCGCAGTCGGATGAGGTGCGCCGCCGCATCGGCTATATGCCGGAGAACAACCCGCTGCATCTGGACATGCGCGTGCGGGAGTACCTGAAGTTCCGTGCCCGGTTGAAGGGCCTGGACCGCCAGAAGTCGCGGCAGCGCGCGGACGTGGTGATGGAGCAATGCGGCCTCACCGAGGTGGGGCGGAGGATCATTGGCCAGCTATCCAAGGGCTACCGCCAGCGCGTGGGCCTGGCAGATGCGCTGGTGCATGAGCCGGAGCTGATTATCCTGGACGAGCCGACGATCGGGCTGGACCCAAACCAGATCCGCTCGGTGCGCCAGCTCATCAAAGGGCTGGGCGGTAAGCACACGGTGCTTATCTCGACGCACATCCTGCCGGAGGCGGAGATCACCTGTCACCGGGTGGTGATCATGTTCGACGGCAGAATCCTGGCCGCCGACACGCCGGAGAACCTGCAAAAGCTCATGAGCAGCCACAGCCAGGTGATCGCCGAAATCGCTGCGCCAGCGGAGGAGTTGCAGGAGTGTTGGGCACAGATGGCCGAAATCGAGCAGTTCGACGTGTCGCCAGGCGAAGGCGAGTATTTCCGTTGTGCGCTGACGCCGCGGGACGGCTTGGACCTGCGGTCCCAGATCTTCTCGCTGGCCCGCGAGCGGGGCTGGTCGCTCCGCGAGTTGACTCGCAGCCGGCATACGCTGGAGGACATCTATGTGCAGGTGACTCGGCCGGGAGAGGAGGAAAGCTGATGCGGGCGTATTGGACCCTCGTCCGGCGGGAGTTGTCGGGTTTCCTCCTGTCCGTGGGCGGCTACATCATCATTGCCGCGGCGCTGTTCCTGATGGGCCTCAGCTTCGTGGTAATCCTCGAGAAACTGCAGAAGCCCACTCCCATGCCGGTGACCGAGCTGTTCTACGTCACGCCGTTCTTCTGGCTGATCCTGTTGCTGACGACGCCGGTGATCACGATGCGCTTGTTTGCGCTGGAGAAATTCTCTGGCACGTTTGAAACGCTAATGACCACCCCCGTGAGCGATTGCCAAGTGGTGGCGGCGAAATTCAGCGCCGCACTTTTGTTTTACGCTCTGATGTGGCTGCCGCTGGTGGGCTGCCTCCTGGTGGTGCATCATTATACCAACGACACGGCCGCGCTGGACGGCGGCGTGGTGGCCGGCACCTTCCTGGGCATTCTGTTACTCGGCGGAGTGTTCATTTCCCTGGGTTGCTGCGCCTCGGCGATGACGCGAAGCCAGGTCATTGCGGCTATGCTCAGTCTGGTGTTCGGCGCGAGCGTGTTCCTGCTCGGCTACCTGGCCAGCCAGCTTCCCGCGCAGGATGACTGGCAGACCCGGGTTCTCAGTTGTTTCGACCTGTTCGAGCAGATGCACAACTTCGCCCGCGGCGTGGTGGACACCCGCCCGGTAGTGCTGCTGGTAAGCCTGACGCTGTTTTTCCTGTTCCTGACACTGCGGGTCGTGGAAAGCCGCCGCTGGAAGTAGCATGGCCACCGATCCTCAATCCAAGCCAAGCTTCTCACCCTACCGCAAGTGGGGCATGGGGCTGCACGTCTTCTTCCTGGTGCTGGTGGTCTTCGCGGTGGTGGTGATGGCGAATTATATCAGCCAGGAGTATTCTCTGCGCTTCCACCTGAGCACGCGCACGGCAATCGAACTTTCCCCCCGCACGGTCGGCTTGCTTCGATCAATCACCAACCAGGTGAAGGTGACGCTTTACTATGACGTAGGGGACGAGGAATCGCTCTATGGCACCGTGGCGGACCTGCTTGGCGAATTCCGGCTGGTGAATCCGCGGATCACGATTCAAACCGTCGATTACATCCGCGATCCCAGTCTGGCGCTGAAGGTGAAGACCAAATACAACCTCACGGCCCCGACCGACAAGAACCTCGTCATCTTCGACTGCGAGGGTAAAGCGAGCGAGGGTAAAGTGAAAATGGTCCCGGGTAACCGGCTGGCGAGTTACGTAATCGAACAGGTGGCCAACCAGTCGCCTGACTCCAAGGAACTGTCCTTCCGCCGCAAGCCGACGGCTTTCCTGGGTGAAATGGCCTTTACCACAGCCCTGCTGGATGTCACCAGTACCCGGCCGCTGAAGGCCTATTTTGTGCAGGGCCACGGCGAGCATGACATCAACAGCGGTGACGAACGGCTGGGCTATCTGAAGTTTGGCTCCATTCTCCAGCAGAACTGCATTCAGCCTGAGGCCTTGTCGCTGCTGGGCACCAAGGTCGTGCCGGCGGATTGCAATCTGCTGGTGATCGCCGGTCCACAGAATGCCCTGGACGAAGTGGAGCTGAGCAAGATTGACCAATATCTCAGCCAGGGCGGCCGGTTGCTGGTGCTGTTCAATTTTGGCACGTTTCGCAAGGAGACGGGCCTCGAGCGGCTTCTGGCCAAGTGGGGTGTGGACGTCGGCCGCAATGCTGTTACGGACCCGGATAACACCACGAAGGGAACGGATGTCATCGTCAGCGATTTCGGCAACGGCAAGCATCCCGTCGTCAACTCTCTCATCCAGTCGGCGATTCACCTGAGCCTGCCGCGGACCGTAGGCCAGTTGAAACTGCGGGCCGAGGCTGCGGATGCGCCGCGCGTCGAGGAAATTGCTTTCTCCGGATCCAGAGCCACTGTGGCCGGCGGTCTGGACCAGAAACCGCCCTTCCCGCTGGTTGTCGCGGTTGAGAAGGGCGCGCTCAAGGACGTCATCGCGGAGCGCGGTGCGACCCGCATGATTGTCGTGGGCGATTCCCTGTTCCTGGGTAATCTTCAAGTAGATTCGGCGGCCAATCGGGATTTCGCCGCCGCTGCCGTCAACTGGCTGCTCGAACGGCCGCAATTGCTGGCCGGCGCGGGCCCGCGACCGATGATGGAGTATAAGATCGTGATGACCAAAACACAGATGCACCAAGCGCAGTGGATTCTGCTCGGGGCGCTGCCGGGCGGTGTGCTGGTTCTGGGTGGCCTGGTCTGGCTGCGGCGCCGGAGATAACCAACGCGCATGAACTCCCGAAATACCTGGCGATGGATCGTCGTGGCGGTGGCGCTCTGCGCGTTCATCCTTTTCCAGCAGCAGTTCCTGCGTAAGCCCGGTAGCGGCCCCACCACAATCCTGCCCAAGCTCAAGGCGGCGGCCGCCACCTGCGTGCAGGTTCGGCCGGGCACCCAGTTGGAAATCCGGGCCGACCGCACCAACGGCACCTGGCAGCTCTCCGAACCGCTGGTTTATCTCGCCCAGGCCGCCAGTATTGAGAAGCTCCTCGCCGAGCTTGAGCGGCTAACGCCATCCTCCTACATCTCCGCCCGCGAGCTCCAGAACCGGCCACACACGGACGAGGACTACGGCTTCGCTACTCCGCAAGCCTCGATTATCGTCGAGCAACCCGGCTATTCCGCCCGATTGCGGGTGGGGGCCAAGACGACACCCGGCGATCAGGTGTTCCTGCAGGTGGTCGGCGCGGAAGGGGTGTACGTGGTGAACGCCGACCTCCTGAACTACCTTCCCCGCACCGCTGACGATTGGCGCGACACCACGCTGATAAACTTGGACGGCATGGCGTTCGATCGGCTGGCAGTAACCAACGGGGCCAAGATTTTCGAGTTGCGGCGCGACGCGGCGGGCAAGCCGTGGCGCATGGTTTATCCGTTCCAGGCGCGCGCCAACAACACCAAGGCAGAGGAGTCGCTGCAGATGCTCCAGAGCCTTCGGGTGCGCCAGTTTGTTCATGCGGATCTCAAGTCCGATCTGGAGGCCTTTGGGCTGCAGCCTCCCGAACTGGAGGTGGCCCTGGGCCAAGGCACCAACACCGTTGCCCGGCTCCAGTTCGGCAAGAGCCCGACCAATGACGCCCGGCTGGTCTTTGCGCGGCGCCTGGGCGTGAATGGCATCGTCGCTGTGCCCAAAGACCTGCTGGCGCCCTGGTACGCCCAGGTCAACGACCTCCGCGACCCGTTCCTATTTACCTGGACCGGACTTGTTGCGGCCATTGAAGTGCGTGGGCAGGACAATTTCACGCTGCAGCAACAGACGAACGAGACTTGGCGCGTGCTGCCCCAGAATCTGCCTGCGGATGCGGGCCTCGTTAAGGACTTGCTCACCGCCTTGAGCGGCTTGCAGATCGTCGAATTCTCCAAGGATGTCGTCATTGCGCCGGACCTGCCGGCCTACGGACTGGCCTCGCCGGCGCAGCAATACATCCTGAGAGGGGCGGCGACCAATTCCCCAGCCGGCCTGACCAACCCGATCATTGCCGAGGTGGACTTCGGGACGAACCAGGGCGACAAAGTATTCGCGCGGCGCACGGATGAAGGCTGCATTTATGCCGTGAAGTTCGCCGATTTCCAGGGCCTGCCCGCAGCCGGCTGGGAGATGCGTGAGCGACAGATTTGGGATTTCTCCACAAATGATGTTGCGCGCCTGATTCTTCAACAGCAAGACCGGGTGCGGCAGATCGTCCGCAACGGGCCACACAACTGGTCGCTGGCGCTGGGCTCCCAGGGGGTCATCAACGTGCTGGCGGTGGAAGAGGCGATGCGGGGGTTGTGCCAGTTGGCGGCGGTCGCCTGGATTGCGCGCGGCGACGAGAACCGCACCCGCTACGGTTTCACCGACAAAGATCCGCGCGTTACGCTTGAGTTTAAGAACGGCGAAAAGGTTTCCGTCGAGTTTAGCGCCCTGTCCTCTCCTAACTCGCCTTACGCGGCCGTGACGATAGACGGACAGGTTTGGATCTTCCAGTTTTCGACCTGGCTGTACGATTACGTGCAGAGATACCTCTCGGTACCTCTCAAGCCTTGAAATCAAAGCTCCCAGCGCCGGCCAACCGGAAGCGAGGGTTTTGGCGAACCTGCCGGGTCTATTTTCGAAGGTTCCGCATCACCGTCTGGCTCCTGATTCTCGCTTTGCTTGGCGCGCTGGTTTACCTCACCCAAGTCGGCCTGCCTGCTTTTGCCAAGCAACCGCTTCTGGATAACCTGCGCTCGCGGGGTGTCGAGCTGCAATTCTCCCGTCTGCGGTTAAGCTGGCAGCTTGGCATCGTCGCGGAGAACGTCCGCTTCGGGCGCGCCGACGAACCGCTCAGCCCGGAACTGAGGGTCGGCCTGGTCCAGTTACGCCTCAACCACCGCGCTCTTGGCCGGCTTCAAATTCAGGTCGATTCGCTCCTGCTGCGCCAGGGCCGATTGGTTTGGGCCTTAGCGGACACCAATCAGGTGCCGCGCCAATTGGCTGTCGAGAACATCCAGACCGAGCTTCGGTTTCTGCCCGGCGACGAATGGGCGCTCGATCATTTCACTGCGGGTTTTGCCGGCGCCAGCATCCAGTTATCCGGCACGGTGGCCCATGCATCCGCCGTTCGTGAATGGAGGGTGCTGAAGGCCGATCAAGCGGCGCCGGCCGACGCCTGGCGCGACCGGTTGCGTGAGTTCGCCGACCTGATGGAGCGGATACGCTTCTCCGCTCCGCCGACCTTCCGGCTTGATATCCGGGGCGACGCGCGCAATCTCGCCAGCTTCGGCGTGCGCGTGCTGCTGAGCGCGCCCGGCGCGGATACCCCCTGGGGCACCGTCAGCCTGGGGCGGTTTAGCGCGCGCCTCTTTCCCGCTGCCACCAATGGCCTGTCCCGCGCCGAGTTGAGCCTGGAAGCCGAAGAGGCGCACACCCGCTGGGCCACGACCGGGAACCTGCAGCTCAGCGCCCACGTGTCCTCTTTCGAGAGCCTGACCAACCTGGGCAATGGCGACCTGACCCTGTGCGCCGGGCGCGTCGAGACGGAATGGGGCCGTGCCACCAACCTGCAACTCACCGTGCACGGCGCCTCGCTGGCGGGCCAGACGAATTTGATCAGCGCTGATCTGGCGCTCTGGGCGGGACACGTCGAGACGAAATGGGGCAGCGCCACCAATGCGCAGTTTAACGCTCAATGGATCCACGCCCTGACCAATCCCATTCCGCTAGGGGGTGAGGGCAAGCTTCGTTGTCGGCAGCCGAATACCGAGTGGGGCAGCGCGAGCGAGTTGCAACTCGACGTTCGCCTCGCCGCGCCCCCGGCCGGCGCCGCGCCCCGCGCTGATGAATCCTGGGCCGGGTGGGCAAAGCTGGAACCGTATCAACTGGATTGGGATGGCCGGCTCCGCGGAGTGCAGTCGCGTGGGCTCGCAGTCGAGGACGTCGGCTGCAGTGGGAGTTGGCGCGCGCCGGAGTTGACGATCACCAATTTCCACGCCGACCTGTATCAACGACACCTAAGCGGCAGCGCGGGCCTGGATGTGGCGACACGTGCGCTCAGTCTAACCTTCGCTTCGAACATCGATCCCCGTGACCTTGGGCCTGCCCTGCCCGAGGAAGCCCATGGTGTGCTGGAGGATGTTTCCTGGCCGCAGCCCCCCGAGCTAAAGGGCGACGTCAAGCTGGTACTGCCGGCGTGGACGAATCGTGAGCCCGACTGGCGAGCCGAAGTGCAGCCGACGATCCGGTTGCAGGGCATGGTCAAACTTGAGCACGGGGGCGCTTATCGCGGAGTCGACGTCAGCGCCCTGCAATCGCACGTCGCGTATTCCAACCTGGTCTGGCGTCTGCCGGACCTGACGGTCCTGCGGCCCGAAGGAACACTCGAAGCGGCGCTTGAAGCAGACGAGCGCACGGGGGATTTCTATGCGCGCGTCTCCAGCACCCTGGACCTGAGAATGGTGCGGCCGCTGCTGGATGAGGAACAACAGCAGGGGCTCGATCTGGTGACCTTCACCAACCCGCCGGTCATCAGCGCCGAGGTCTGGGGTCACGCGCACGAGTTGGAGCGGACCGGCCTCAAGGCGCGGGTGGCACTGAGCAATTTTACCTTTCGCGGCGAATCCGCCAGCGGCTTGCAGACGGGCGTGCAATACACCAACCAGTTCCTCCAGTTCAACTCGCCTCGCGTCCAGCGCGGCGTGGCGCGGATAGGCGCGGACGGCGTAGGGGTGGACCTCGCGGCGCAGCTAGTGTTCCTGACGAATGGTTTCGGCGCCATCGAGCCGATGGTGGTTGCGCGCGCCATCGGGGCTGACATTGCTCAAAAGGTCGAGGCCTACCAGTTCAAGCAGCCGCCGGTTGCCCATGTCTATGGCACCATCCCCATGCATGGAGAGGACGCGGCTGATTTGCATTTCGAGCTGGATGGCGGCCCCTTTGAGTGGTCGCGCTTCCACCTGCCGCACATCTCCGGGCATGTGCATTGGCTGGGCCAGCAGCTTTTCTTGAACAACATCCAGGCGGACTTCTACGGCGGGCAGGCTGCCGGGTCGGCGCAGTTCCACTTTCGGCCCGGGGGTGAGGCGGACTACAAGTTTGCGGTGTTTGCCACCAACGCCCTCCTGGGGCCGCTGACCAGGGATATGTTCCTGGTGACCAACCGCCTCGAAGGTTGGCTTTGGGGCAACCTGGTGGTCACGAACGCGAGCACCGCCAGCATGCAGACCTGGGACGGCTACGGGGACTTGCATCTGCGCGACGGTTTTATTTGGGAGATCCCCATCTTTGGCATTTTCTCGGGCGTGCTCAACGGCATGGTGCCAGGCCTCGGCAACAGCCGGGCCAGTGCCGGCACCTGCACGTTCAGCATCACCAACGGCGTCATCCGCTCCGAGGATATGGATATCCGCTCCACCGGGATGCGGCTGCAGTACCGCGGCACGTTGGACTTCGATGGCAAGATCAACGCCCGCGTCGAGGCCGGGATCCTGCGCGACATGCCGTTGTTCGGCCAGGTCTTCAGCACCGTCCTGTGGCCGGTGACCAAACTTTTCGAGTATAAAGTGACGGGCACCCTGGGCGCGCCGAAGGCTGATCCGGTGTCGCTGGTCCCTAAAGTCATGTTCCTGCCCTTCCAGTTGCCGTTCCATCCCCTGCGCACGCTGAGAGGTTTATTGCCGGAGGACCTTGGCTCCAGCCCCACGAACGCCCCGACGCTCACCTCGCCCAAGCAGAACTGAATTATTTGATTTGCATCAAGGCGATCCTCGTAGCACCCGACGTCAGTCGGGTCTAACCTTCAAGCAGAACTGATTTCTTTGATTTGCATCAAGGCGCGCGCCAGGGATGTGGCGTAGGTTGCCGGCATGAGTGAGCAACCATTAATGGATGCCGGGAGCGAGAAGGTCATCTCGCTGGCCCAGGAAACACAGTTCGCGCCGAACGGCATTGTCAGCCGCACCCTATTGCGGACGCCGGCCGCGCGCGTCGTCCTGTTCGGCTTTTCCGAAGGACAGGAATTGACCGAGCACACCTCCACCCAGCATGCGCTCGTGGAGGTGCTTTCGGGTGAGTGCGAGTTCTCGTTGGCGGGCAAGCCGCACAACCTCAAAGCTGGCGACTTCCTCCACATGCCGCCGAACCTGCCACACGCGGTCAAGGCGACGAAGCAGTTCTCAATGCTGCTGACGCTGTTCAAGCCGGTCCAGGGCTAGTGGCGCTGCCAAGGGTCCATTGCCAATAGCCAATCGCCAATGAGCAAACGAACCATAACGCTGGACGTCAGAGAGGACATCCGCAAGGGCCGGGAGCCGTTTGGGAAGATCATGCAGATGGTGGCCGGTTTAAAGGGCGACGAGCAACTGCGGTTGCTTGCGCCGTTTGAGCCGGCACCGTTGTATGCCGTGCTGGCGCAGCGCGGATACGCCCACCGATCCAAGGCTACGCCGGAGGGGGACTTTGAAGTATTGTTCACCCGCGGCTCAGACGAGAGTACCAGGCCGGAAGCCACCGCTGCCCCTCCGCAGGCGCCCTCAGGTCCAACGTCCCGCGCCTGCACCGGCATTCCACTTCGTAGCAGCCGACGGCAGTCGGCTCTAACTTCCTCAGGTCCAACGTCCCGTGCCTGCACCGGCATTCCCGTCATTGAAGTGGACGCCCGCGGATTGGAGCCACCGCAGCCGCTAGTGAAGATCCTGGAGGCGCTGGCCGCCTTGCCGGAAGGCGCCCGGCTGCGTGCCCGCACCGATCGGCGTCCCATGCACCTGTATGCCCAACTGGAAGAGCGCGGCTTCCTGGGCGAGGGCGAAGAACAACCGGATGGAAGCTTCATTACCCATGTCCGCCGCGGCTAGAACCACAGCTCCGCACCACAAGGCTCCGAGCCTGGCTGGGTTCAGCCCGCACGCGCCATCCGTCACGCTGCCGCTCCGGTTCATGGTTGCCGGCATGCTGGCGCTGTTTGTGGGCGTCAGCCTGCTTGTGCTGCGCCCCGCCATGCTGGCGACTTATCACTACAACCAATACGTGATCGCCGCCACGCACCTGTTTGTCCTGGGCTGGATTTGCACCATCGTTATGGGGGCCATGTACCAGCTCGTGCCGGTCGCATTGGAAACCAAGCTCTACAGCGAGAAACTCGCCGCCTGGCAGTTCGCATTCCATCTCGTGGGTTTCACCGGCATGGTCTGGATGTTCTGGACCTGGAACATGAAACAGGTCGGGCACTTCGGGTCGGTGCTGCTCGTGGGGGTGGGCCTGTTTGTCTATAACATCGCCCGGACGCTGCTGCGCGTGCCCCGTTGGAATGTGATCGCGACCGCCGTCGCCTCTGCTCTCGTCTGGCTCTCGCTAGCCGTGAGCGTCGGCCTGACCCTAGCCGTGGGCAAGTGCAGCTACGAAGCCGCTTCGGGGCCCGCGTCCGGTGGCCCGCTCGGCGTATTCCTGCATGGGCTAAAGGCGATAGCCGCCTTCACAGCGCGCTTCGACCAGATCGGCGCCATGCACGCCCATGCGCATCTTGGCGTCGTAGGAGTGTTCATCATGCTGATCGTGGGCATCTCGTACAAGCTGGTGCCTATGTTTACGCTGAGCGACATCCAGAGCTCCCGGCGCGCGCGGGCTTCGGTGACGCTGCTGAACGCGGGGCTCCTGGGTGTGTTCGTGGCCATCCTGCTTCGCCATCCCCTTAAGTTCGCTTTCGCGTTGCTAGTCGTGGCTGGGTTGGCCTGCTACGGCCTGGAGATAGTTGCCATCCTGCGTGCGCGCAAGCGCCGGTCGCTCGACTGGGGCCTCAAGTCATTTCTTACCGCCATCAGCCTGCTCGCGCCGCTCTCGATCCTCGCGCTGGTCCTATCATGGCCGGGGTTGCCGCTTACGACGCTTACCGGCCGGCTTGAGAACGTTTACGGATTCCTCGGGCTGGCCGGAGTCGTCTCCTTCGCCATCATGGGCATGTTTTACAAGATCATTCCCTTTCTTGTGTGGTATGGCAGCTACAGCACGCAAATCGGCTTGCGCAAAGTGCCTTCCCTGGCAGACCTCTATTCGCCGGGCCTGCAGGCCGCGGGTTACTGGGCCTACTTGGCGGGGTTGGCGGCCACGACCATTGCAATCCTGCTCGGAAATGCGGCAGCCGTGACTGGCGCGTGTGTGCTGCTGGCGCTCAGCCTCGCGACGCTGGCGTTGAACGTGGCCAAGATCCTCAGCCACCTGGTCCGCCCCAGGATCGAACCTCTGGCCCCGCGTCCAACGCTCGCGGATAACTTGTCAGCCCAGCCGCGCCCCCATCCAGTGCCTCAGGGCACCTGATACCAAACTAAGTAAGAGACACACTATGCAAACCATGCAACTCGACGAACCCCTGGTCCTGGAAACCCTCCGCCAGGTGGTTGACCCGGAGATTCACTGCAACATCGTCGATCTTGGGCTGATCTATGGCACTCGCATCGAAGGCCGCAAGGTCACGGTCAAAATGACCCTCACTACGCCAGGCTGCCCGATGCACGAGAGCATCGCCGGGGGCGTGAAGAACGCCCTGCGCAGCCTCGAAGCGGTCGAGGAAGCGGAGGTCGAGGTAGTCTGGGACCCGCCCTGGAATCCTTCCATGATGACCGACTACGGCCGCGCTCGGATCGGCCTTAGAAGCTGACGGTCACCGATTACTGATTACTGATATATTATGACCACACAACCTGAATCCATTATCGGCGCCGACAAAGTCATGGACGTGCGCCCGATTCCCTGTTCCGTCAAGCATGGGCTGATCCTGAAGACCTGGCGCGAATTGCCGGTCGGCGATCACTTCGTGCTATTGAATGATCACGACCCCGTGCCACTGCATTACCAGTTCGACGCAGAGTTCCCCGGCGCGTTTACCTGGGACTATCTGGAACGCGGCCCGGAGGATTTCCGCGTGAAGCTGACCAAGTTGCAGGAGTTGCCGCCGCCTGTTGCGACCACCCAGTCCTACGGCTGCTCCGCGCACTAGTGCGTTTGCCGTTATATTAGTTACCTGGGTTACACGGTTACCATTGGTTGGCACCGAGGCGCGCTCATGTAACCGGTGTAATCAGGTAGCTTTGTAACTTGGCCAGCAGGTCATTCTCTCTGAGCAGTTACTAGAATTTGGCGTTGGGGCCGAGGGCGGTCGCTGCCTCGACGCCGCAGAGGGTGAACGGCACATGGTTCGAGACCAGCAGGGTGGACAGCAGCGGGGGCATGGCTGCCGCCGGGATTAACCTGGCCGATCCACTGGAGCAGGAATCTGTGGCCGGTTAGGGCGGCCAGCGGCAGGCGTTCCGTTTCCGGACGCCTGCCGCACGAGGCGGAGCGGGGGCACTTCTATTGCTACGGCGACACCAGCCGGTAGAAGCGGACGGCGCTGTTCGTCGCGGTGGTGTCCGTGAACGCAGCGGAGCCGGTGAGCGGCGGCAGGGTGACGAGGTTGCTCCAACTGGTGGGCCGCACCACGGGTGAGTACTCAATTCGCACGTTGCCGGGAGTCGTGCCCTGTAATCCGATTTGGGTGGCACCATTGGTCAGGCGCACAATGGAACTGATGCGGATGGACGCAACGACATTGGCGTTGAGCGTCAGCGGATCGGCGAAGGTCTGCAAGGCGTTCGCGCCGCCGGACAGCATATAATCCACTTCACCGCGGATCTGTTTCAGCCCGGTGTCGCCGGGAGCAGCCTGCACGACATAATTGAACCGGATCGGGCTGGGCGGCAGGCTGGGCGAGGTCCAGGTGATGTCGCCGTAGGCGAGTTCCGGGTTCCCGTCGCCGGAAACTGATTGCAAGGTCCAACCGGCGGGCAAAGCCGGCCGCCAGATGAGCGAGAGCAGCGGGCCGGAATATTGCGCGGAGTTCGTGACCGTGACCAAGCCGCCGGGCGCGTAGAACGACGGGGCGGAGTTGGACACGTTGCCGAGCAGGCCGATGCTGGCGCAGCCGGAGGCGTAGCCGTCCGGCCCGTTGGTGTCGGGGTGATAACAACCCGCCCGCCAGTAGGCGAGGACGCGATTCAGCTCGGTGGTGTCAATCTGCCAGTAAGGCGGTTCGAAGTCTGCGCTGTGGAGCGGCCCCATGCGGTCGCCCTGGCCAGGCGCGTACCCATCGCAACTGTACTGGTTCAGTTGGTAGGCGCCCGCCCGCCAGTAAGCGATGACCTGGTTCGCCTCGGTCGTTTGAATGTTCCAATCATGGCTGCAGTCGGCGCTGTGATAGATGCGCGGCGTAACGCTCAGGAGTTGCGGTTGCGCGGCGGTGGTGGCCGTGAGGGGCATGCCGGCATACTGGTAAGTGACGGTGCCGCCAATGACTCCGCCCTGCGATTGGCCGGCGGGAATGCGCACGGTGTAATTCAGGTTCAACGGATTGTTGGTGAGCGCGCCGAGCAACGTGATGTTTCCGTCCAGCCCCAACGAAGGCCCGCCGTCGCCGCTGACGCTGGTCACGGTCCAGCCGGCGGGGAGCGTTGGAGACCAGGCCAGCGCGAGCAACTGGCTGGCGGTCTGGCTGGTCACCTGGCAGAAGACAACATTCGTGCCTGGCGAGACAAACGGCTGCGAGCTCTGCGTGGCCAGCGGGGGCAGCACGTTCTGCACGGCGAGCGTGAACAGTTTCTGGCTGGAGTGGCTGGCGCTGTCGGCCACGCGAATCCAGAAGGTGAAGTTGCCCGCGCTGGCAGGCGTGCCATTCAGGATGCCGCTGACCGGATTGAGCAGCAAGTTGGGCGGGAGCGTATTGGAGACGACCGACCAAGTGTAGGGCAGGGTGCCGTTGGTGGCGAGCATGGGCACGTTGTAGCCGCTGCCGACCATGCCGGTGGGCAGCGGGCTGGCGGTCAGGATGGTCGGGCCATCACGCTCGCCGACGAGCACCTGATCCACCTGGAAGTCGAGCTGGACCGGCGTGTTGCCGGGGTTGCTGGCGACAAAGCGGAGGCCGACCTGCGAAAGCCCGGCGGTATTGGTCAACACAACTTGCGCCTGCTGCCACGGCGAGGCGCTCGCGTCGAGCGTGTTGATGATCCAAACGGTGTTCCAATTGCGGCCACCATCGGGCGACACCTGCGCGGCAAGGGTGTGATACCACTGTTGACCCGCGCGCCACCAGAACCAGAGCTTGGGCGCCGACGCCTGGCTGAGGTTCAACGTCCCCGCAAGCGTGAGGCTGGCGGACAGCACGCCGCTGTAATAGTTGCTGCCGCTGGCCGTGCCGTCGCCGGTCAGACAACGCCAGCTAAAGCCGGGCAAATCCTGTGCGCTGCTGCCCACCGGGGTCCAGCTTGAGGCAATCCAGTTCGTCCACCGCTGCGGATCGTCCAGGCTCTCGTAGAACGGATAAGTCGCGACCGCGGTGTTTTCGCTGATGACCACGTCGTCGAGATACCAGCCGTCATCCATGTTTTGGGCGTCCGTCTTGAGGCGCCAGCGGATCAGGGAGATGGTGCCGACGTAGGGGCCGAGATCAATCCGCATCTGACCCCACCCCGCGTGTCCTGTGGCGGCGGCCACGGTGGTCCAACTGGCACCGTCATTGCTGGAGAT
This sequence comes from uncultured Verrucomicrobia subdivision 3 bacterium, assembly GCA_903912925.1. GTDB lineage: Bacteria > Verrucomicrobiota > Verrucomicrobiia > Limisphaerales > UBA8199 > PALSA-1440. The sequence goes on from CAIWJG010000637.1 coordinate 17,130, forward strand.
TTCCACGAAGCCATAGTCGCGGTTCAACTCCAGGTCGTACATCTGCCAGAAGTCCAGGGCCGGGCGGTTGGCCAGGCGCAAGTCCACGCGCAGGGTGGCGGCGCGGTCCACGTTATTGGCGTAGAGCGTGCCGGGGCTGTCGGTCAAGGCGTGGGTAGCGCTGTGGGCCTGCTGGGCCGTGGTGCCCCACAGCCAATCGAGCGCCCAGTAACCGTTCGTGCTCTCGAACTGGTCCGCGAACGGAAGCGTGGTGATGGTGGTCGCTAAGGACGTGCGATAGACCGTGTCCGTGGTGCCGGTGGTGTTGTAACTGTCGGCATAATACACCAGCACCCGGTAGTAATAGTTCTGGCCGCACTGCGGCAGGCTGGAATCCGTGTAGCTCAGCGTGCTCCGGTTCGAAATGGTGGTCACCAAGGTGCTGGCCGGTGTCACGCCGGGTGTCGTGGATCGGTAAATGGCATAATAGGCAAAGTTCTGCCCCGTCGCCAGATTCCAACTCAGCGTTCCGCTGTGCAGCGGGTCCGGCCCCGACGCTGCCGTGACCACCAGATCGCTTCTCACTTCATCCACAAGGATCTGGTCCACTTGGAAGTCGAGGTTGAAGCTGTTGGCGTCGTTGTAGGCGATAAACCGCAGCGCCGCGTTCGTGTAACCCAGATAGCCGCTCAGGTCCACCTGCACTCGGTTCCACGCCGCGCTGTTGCCGTAATGACTGCCCCAACTCCACACCGTCGCCCAGTTCTTGCCCCCATCCTTCGACATCTGCACATTGAGCGTGTTGGCATACATCGCGCTCGCCCGCCACCAGAACGACAGCCGCGGATTAACCGCCGACCGCAGGTTCAGCGGCTCCGCCAGCGTCAGAATACTCTGATAGTAATTGGGCGTGCCGCCCGGATTGTAAGCGTTGTCGCCCACCCGGCACTGCCAGCTTCCCCCCGCGTTGGTTTGTGCGCCACCGCCCACCCATTGCCAGGCCGCTGAACTCAGCCAGTTGGTCGCGCTGCTGGGATTGTCCATACTGTCATAGAACGGATAACCCGCCACCTGACTGTTGTCGGTGATGCTCACATCGTCAATATACCAGCCGTCGTCCTGCACCGAGCCGTTGCTCTTGAGCCGGAAGCGGATCAGCGCCGTGCTCCCCGCATAGGGCGTCAGATCAATCTGCTGCGACTGCCAATTGGTCCCGCCGTAACCGGTCACCCCGGCCACGCGCGTCCAACTGCTCCCGTCGTCGGTGGAGACTTCGACGAAGCCGAAGTCGCGATTCAACTCCAGGCTGTAA
>CAIWJG010000638.1 GCA_903912925.1 uncultured Verrucomicrobia subdivision 3 bacterium
GGGGACGGCTCGTCCCCGGTTGCGTTCGCCAATCACGAAGACCTGGGGACGAGCCGTCCCCGCCCCTGCCGCGTGCGCTTGGGCGACCTGAACAGTTACCACAAAAGATTGCGTGCCTTCCTGCGACTGCCGTGCTAACACTGTCGCCAGAGCTTTTACGCAACAACTAGATATGAAGACCATTAAATGCCTCAAACCCAAGCACGTTTATCTCGTTTCCAGCGGTGATCTCCGCAGCTCGGCTAATCAGAAATGCTGGCCCGAGCAGGCCAGGATGGAAGCTGTCCTGGGCCAGGCCCTCAAAGCGGAAGGTTGGAAAGTCGTGCGCGCGCACGCCCTCGACAAGCAGAAGAACCACGGTTTCATTGATTCGCAGAAGATGGGCATGGAGGTCTTCAGCAAACTCGACCCGGATGCCCCGCTGATCGTGGCCGAAGCCGTCTGGCAGTACAGCCATCACGTCCTGGCCGGCCTGACGACCCACCGCGGCCCTATCCTCACCGTCGCCAATTGGAGCGGCACCTGGCCCGGCCTGGTCGGCATGTTGAACCTCAATGGCTCCCTCACCAAAGCCGGCGTCCCCTACCGCACGCTCTGGAGTGAGAACTTTGCGGACGATTTCTTCCGCAACGGCCTCCGCCAATGGCTCCAGAAGGGCGTCGTCACCCACGACGAAAGCCACGTGCAGGACCTGCGCCGGCTCAAACTGCCTCCCGCCGATTTGCAATTCGGCTGCCGTGCCGCGCGCCAATTCCGCCAGCAGAAGGCCATCATGGGTGTGTTCGATGAAGGCTGCATGGGCATGTTCAACGCCATCATCCCCGACGAACTGCTTCATCCCACCGGTGTCTTCAAGGAACGGCTCAGCCAATCCTCCCTTTACGCCGCGATGCAGCAGGTCACTGAGGCCGAAGCCCGTGCCGTCCTCAACTGGCTGCTCAAAAAGGGCATGGCCTTCTCCTGGGGCAAGAGTGAGGAGACCGAGTTGACGGAAGCCCAAACCCTCCAGCAGTGCAAGATGTATATCGCCGCGCTCCGGATCGCGGACGATTTCGGCTGCGCTACCGTCGGCATCCAATACCAGCAGGGCCTCAAGGATCTCACCCCCGCCAGCGACCTGGCCGAAGGCTTGCTGAACAATATGGACCGGCCGCCGGTGAAATGCCTCAAGACCGGCCGCGTCCTTTACGCCGGCGAGGCGCTTCCGCACTTCAATGAAGTGGATGAATGCGCCGGCCTGGATGGCCTGGTGACCTATCGCCTCTGGCGCGAGCTGGGCTTTGCGCCCGAGAACACCCTCCACGATTTGCGCTGGGGCCAGGACTTCAGCGGCGACGGTGTGGACGCGTATGTCTGGGTATTGCTCATCTCCGGCGCCGTGCCCCCCGCGCACCTGGTCGGCGGCTACCGCGGCGCCACCAGCGAGCGCCAGCCGCCCATGTATTTCCGCCTGGGCGGCGGCACGATCAAGGGCGTCTCCAAACCCGGGCACGTCGTCTGGAGCCGCATCTTCGTCATGGACGGCAAGCTGCACTGCGACCTCGGCGTTTGCGAAGTCGTGAAGCTGCCGGAGCAAGAGACCGAGCGTAGGTGGCAGGAGACCACTCCGCAATGGCCCATCATGCACGCGGTGCTCGCGGGCGTGACGCGCGACCAGATGATGGCCCGGCACAAGTCGAACCACATTCAGGTGGTCTATGCGCCCACCGCCAAACAGGCCCACCGTGCCTGCCGCATCAAAGCCGCCATGCTCGCCGAGCTCGGCCTGGAAGTACACTTGTGCGGCAACGTCGCGCTGGACTAGCACGCTAAGAGGGGCGGGGCCGGTGGGGCGAGGGACGGGGGGGCTGCCGGTGACGCTTCAGAGATCCTGAGCCCGTGGAAACAACGTGAGTCTCGTTCCCCCTCACCCTACCCTCTCCCCAAAGGAGAGGGTGCCTGGCCCCAAGAGTGGAAATGCAGAATGCAGAATGTAGAATGCAGAATGAAAACAGCCGGCTGAGCGAGAGCCATTCCCCTTTCTGCAGTCTTCCTTCTACATTCTGCAATCACCCTTAGGGTGAGGGGGAATTGGTGCCCCGAGCTGGAAATGGGCTCAGTCAGATTCCACGCCGCCCCAAACTCAGGCAGCGGCTCAGGAGTTCTGCACTTGCATTATGACTTCGCAATGTCATGCTCGCATGGTTACGCATGAATAAATTGAATATGAGCAAAGCCACGCGCCTCGAGTTCGCGCCGCCCCAGCGCGGCTTCACCCTGATCGAATTGCTGGTCGTCATCGCCATCATTGCCATCCTGGCGGCGCTGCTGTTGCCGGCTTTATCCCGAGCGAAACTCCAGGCTACCGGTGCCGCCTGCCTCAGCAACCAAAAGCAACTTGCCTTGGCCTGGGTGATGTACAGTAACGACAATCAGGAACGACTCGTTAATTTCCTGGAGATCGTCAACGGCCGGAACGAAATGCCCTGGCGCTACCAAACCCCCCCCATCCTGCCGGTGTTTCCCACTGGCGCCTCGCCCGAGGAGAAGATTAAGCTCACCATCGAAGCCGGCTATCGTCAGGGGGCGCTGTTCGCCTACGCCCCAAACCCGGGCATCCTCCACTGCCCAGGGGATAAACGGGCCACCTTGAAGGCTGGCCAAGGCTATACCTACCCCAGCGTTTCTGCCATCGGCACGCTCAATGGTGAGACGCCGGTCTTCTACAAAACCACCGAGATTACCCGCGCCAGTGAGAAGTTTGTCTGGGTTGAGGAAAACGACCCCCGCGGCGACAACCTCGGCTCCTGGATCATGAACCAGGCCGGCACCGTGCAGAATAGCTTCGTCGGATCAAGCTTCATTGACTCCCCGGCTGCGTTTCACGGCGACAGCAGTTCCTTCAACTGGGCCGACGGACATGCCTCCATGCACAAGTGGCGTGATGCCGCAACGCTGGTTTATGCGCGGAGCATGAATCTGAGCAAGTATAGCAGCTCTCCCCCCGCCTCGCAGGTTACGCACGACGCGCCTTGGGCAGCGAGCGGGTTTGCCTCAACGATCAACCCGTGATCCCAATAACTGAAGCGTGAAACGTGAAACGTGAAACGTGAAACGTGAAACGTGAAACGTGAAGCGTGAAACGTGAAACGTGAGACGTGAAACACAGAGATCCTGAGCCCGCGGAAACGACGTGAGCTCCGTTCCCCCTCACCCTACCCTCTCCCCAAAGGAGAGGGTGCCTAGCCCCAAGAGTGGAAATGCAGAATGCAGAATGTAGAATTAAAACAGCCGGCTGAGCGAGAGACATTCCCCTTTCTGCATTCCCTGGCCCGTGAAGTCTGCCCTCCACTCACAGGGAATGGGAGTGATGAGAATAATGGGAGTAATGGGATCAGGCAAGAGTCTCTGTGCTCCTGCCAGCAGTTCTCATTTTGGCTGGTCTGGGAGGTTTGGTGTCCACCCTTTAGGGTGTCCGAGGCCACAGGGGACCATCCGCCATCCGTCCCATTCGTCCCATTCGTCCCATTCGTCCCATAATGAGAATTGCTGTGCTCCTGCCCCTTCACGTTTCACGTCTCCCGTTTCACGTTTCACGCTCAAGGCCTCACCTGGACCCGATAGGCATGCACGCCCTGGTTGGTGCTGGACGTGGTGTAGTACATCGGGCTGCCTGAGGCCTGGATCCACTCGGTAACAGGTGTCCAACCTTGCAGGTTGGTGGTGGCGGCAGGCAATACTACAGTCCGGTAAAACCGACGGGCCGATTGGGCTGCCGCAGGATCTGGCCAATCCCGGTACCCACCGGCCAGGTTCGTGTAAGAGGATGTCCAGACGTTGAGGTTGCTCGAAACCTGAATCACGTAAGGCACATTAGTCGGAGCGTCAACATGGAGCGTGAAGGTGCCATCGAGGGTGTCCATCGAGCCGGACAACCTGGGCGGACCCTGTGGGAGTGCGAGCGTGGAGCTTTGCACCTGATAAAGCCGGCCCGGGATGGCGGCCCATTCCAGTTGGACGAGGTGGTTGGTCAGCAGGTTCGCCCCAAGGAAGAGGAGTTTCGAAGCCGCATTGGTGGGATTAGTGCCGGCGATGAATTCAGCATAGTCCGGCATACCGTCGCCGTCCGTGTCGGTGAATTGCGTTCGGTTGCTGGTGGCCCCACCGAAGTAGTATTTCTCCCACGAGTCGGAAATGCCGTTGTTATTGAAGTCGAGGAATCCGTAGTTGGCGGTGAAGTTCAACGTGCCGCTCATGGCGAGGTTGTTGGACTGGGCCAGCGGTGTTTGGTAAAAGGTGACATCGCTGAACTGGACGGTGTAAGGGCCCGCCGGGGCATTGGTGATCGTGGTGGTCGGGGCAGTGCCGGTCTGGCTGATGGGGCCCTTGAGGGTCCACTTTCCCTGGCCCAGGTTCTTGGTGATGGTGATGGTGCCGCTCGCGCCGGCAGAGACCCCCGTGATGCTGATGTCGTCCAGCATCCAGCCGGCGGGTGGAGATCCGATATCAAAGCCGCCATAATACCAGACGACCTGGATGGTCTTGCCGACAAACGCATTCAAAGAGACGCTCGTCTGTTTCCAGCCAGCGGTGACTTCGGCGCTGTAATCAACCAAAGTGGCAAGGTCAAAGGCGGACGTGGAACTGTTGGTGCTGACGCCAAGCTGCAGTATCTCCAGGCCGGAAGAGGCTTGGCAACAGTGCCAGAAGTAAAGGGTTGCCTGGCTGAGGCCGGACAGGTCAATGAAGGGGCTGCCAAGGCAGGTGCTTGCCATGAAATTGAAGCCTTGGCTGGCAAGGTCGGTGCCCCAGGCGTTGGAGCCGGAATGCGCACTGCCGGCCAGACTGTTCGCGGGCGTTCCGAGTGCCCAGTTGCGATCAGTGCCAGAAGGATCCGGCACCACCGTCCACCCGTCTGCCCCGCTTTCGAGGTTGTCGAGCCACGGCGGCTGGGGGGCTTTTTGGGTGGTGAAGGTGTAGAGGTTGGTATCGGTAGTGGCGTTGCCGGCTGTGTCGCGGCTGGTCACCTGGTAGAAGTAGTCGCGATTAGCCGTCAGGGAGGTAATGCTGACCGCGTGGTTGGTGACCAGCTTCCCCGCATAGGCGGTTCGGCCCAGAAGCACCGACTCGCCGTATTGCACCAGCGAATCAGCCGGCTTGGAGGTGGTCCAACTGACGACGGCATCGCCATAGCGTGTGGTGGCGGAGACTTGGGTGATGACGGGCGGCACGATGTCAACGGCTGCGGTGGCGACAACCGTGCTGTTATTTGAGGCGTCGAAGTAACCGACCGTGACGGTATCGCCATTGCGGACCGCCAATTGGTTGCCAGCGGCATTAGTGGTGACCAGGGTGAGAAAACCACGGAACAGGCCGGGATGCGTGGTTTCGCTGAGAGTAATGGTGATGCGATTGGTGCTGGAGCTGGTCGAGCAGGTGGCCTGCGTCTGGCCGGTGCCCGTGAGATCAGTGTCACCTACTTCAATGATAATCCGGTCGGGAATCGAGTAAACCGTGTGATCCAGGAACACCGCCGCAACCCCGTTGGCGCCTGGGGTCAGGAAGTTGAGAATGTTGCGCAGGAAAACCCCCTCGTTGTTAGGCGGGCTCCCGGAGAGTGGGATGGTATCCAGCGGGAAGGAGAGGAAGGCCACGCGTCCCGGGCTATCCACGCCAACGCGCGGGTAGGTCATCCCGCAAGCTTTGCCGGAAACCGACTCGAATAAGATGGGGGTCGCGTTGGTGCCCGGGGTGAAGGTGTCGGAGAAGTCGGGGCCGAAGACGAACTCTTCCAGGTCGAAGCCAGGATACAGGCTGTAGTCCAGCGTCATGTACATGCCGCTGGAGAGGGGGTTCCCTTGCGCGCCCAGGATCGCCGGCACGCCGAAGTCCTCGTCACAATTTGCGCACGCGGACGGGGGGTCGGGATTTTGTTTGAAGCCGGCCACCTGGAGCGCATTCTTGCGGAAGGGCACATTCCCCAACTGGGTGAGGATTCCCATGGCAGACATGCAGAAGGAGCCGCCGCTATCCAGGTAGTCCTGGATCATGATCTGTTGCTGTGCGGTAAGCGTGTTATTGGTGGCTGTAGGGTCGGGAAAGCCCTCTTCGTCAACGCCGTAGTTAATGATGTCATCAACCAGCCGCCAGATAACCACCGGGAATGCTTGTAAGTCCGACAGCCGAGGCGAGCCGCGGGCGGAAACCTTCCAATGCGCAAAGCTGAAGCCGGCGGCAGCCACGGCATTCGTGTAAGTGCTATCGGGAATCTCAGATGAACCGTTGACCGGGGTGTAGGCATCCACCAGCAGGACCGTCGGCGTAGCGATGCCGACAAAGCTGAAATAGATGCCCGAGTTGTTGTTGGTGGTAAAGTTTCCCGCTTCATCCGCGGATACGACGTAGAAGTAGTAGGTCTGGCCGGGAATGAGTTTGGTCAGGCGAACCGAATGGCTGGTGACGAGCGCCAGATTTGTCGTGGCCAGGTTGAAAGTAAGGTTGGTGCTGTAGCGGGCGATAGAGCTGGTGGGTTCACGGGTCAGCCAGGAGAGGGTAATCACCCCGAGGTCGGCAATCGCAGTGACGCCGCTGATCACGGGCGCAACCAGATCGGCCACCGCCGTGGCAATGCGCTTGATGCCATAGCTGTCGAAGTAGTCAGCCTCGATGACATCCCCATTCTGGATTTGGAGCTTCCCATCCACAGTGGTCGTGCCGGCGACCGTAGCGACCGCACCAGTGAACGCACCGTAGTTGCCGGAGGAATGCAGCGTGCAGGTTTCGCCAGTGGGCTCCGTGGTGCTCTTTAATAGGACGCTGACGGTGTTGCTGGTCGCTCGCGTAGGGTCGAAGACGGACAACTGGATCACGCTCGGAACGGTGTAGGAGGGGCGATCGAGCAGCACCGAGCCGACCCCGGGGCGGGCGAGGTCGCCGGAGATGACCAGCGCGAAATCCTGGTCAATGCTCGCCGTGTCATAGCGGGCATCCTGCACGACATGGCGGGCACGGACGCGGACGAGATAGTCGCCGGGCAGGGGTTGACTGAGGTGGACCGCTTCGACGTTGTTAAGGGTGTCAGGGGAAGGCGCGTTGGGGACGGAGTCGTTTCCAGCGAATTGGTTGCCGCGGTAGAGAGTTCCGTCAGGCCCCACGACCTCAAGGTCCAGATCATTCACCAGTGCGGGAAGCGCTCCTGGGAAACCGGCAACGTCCGTGTAGGCCAGTGTGATCTTGAGCGGCTGGCCGGAATTACGGACGAGAGTGTGATGGGTATGGATTTGGCTGTTGGTCAGCAAGGCGGTCTGATCCACGTACTCATAAAAACGCGGCGCCGTGATGAAGTTGGTGAAGATGATGTTGGTCAGAGTGATGCGCCCCCAGCCTTCATCGTTATTGGGGATCGGGCCGGGGCCGCCGTTCAATACATCCAGCTCATTGGCCGAGTTAATCAGCGCTGCTTTGACCAGCGCCGGCGACGGCATCGCGTTCGTATGCAGTGTCTTGTAGAACTGCACAAAGACCGCCGCCGCCCCGGCCGCATACGGCCCCGACATGCTCGTGCCGCCCATATAAACGTAATAGTCGTCAATGGGTGTCCAGGCGATGGATGCCTCGTCCAGCGCTGCCGCTGAAGCGGCGGAGGCAATCCAGGTGCCCGGCGCCACTACGTCCGGCTTGATCCGGCCATCTTCACACGGGCCGCGGCTGGAGAAGTCCGCCATCGTATCCTCGCCATCCGCGTAGAGCCCGTAGGTAAGTGCCAAAGTCCCCGGCACGTTCTCGCACGCTCCCGTGGCGATTACGTTCTTCGCGGTAGCGGGGCTCCCAACGGTCTGGGTATCAGGCCCGGCGTTGCCTGAGGAGAACTCCAGGATGTAGGGCACATCAACCCCCGCCGAGGCATCCACGGTCCGCACCAGTTCATCGAATTGCGAGGCATCCGTATCATACTCGCCTTGGACATCATTGCCCCAACTATTGGACCCAATTACCGCGCCGTTGCGCACGGCGTCTTTGGCGAGCGTATCGTCACTGGGGAAAGGCTCAACCCCGTTCGCATTGTCGTCAAAGATCCGCTCGATGAACAGGTTCGCCCCGGAAGCCACGCCCAGCCCGTAAAAGGCTCCGGTGTCAGGGTCGGTCTCACCTGTGGCAGCGTTGCCGGCGACGATGCCCGCGCAATGCGTGCCATGGCCGTAACCGTCGGAACCATCGGTCAGCGGCGTCCCATCCGGGGAGGTCCCATAATACTGGAAGCCTACCACCCGCCCCTCCAGATCAGGGTGCATGGTGTTGGTATCTCCAGTGTCGAGTCCGGTATCCGCCACGCAGACCGTGACACCCGATCCGTCGAACCCAAGCTGTTGGGTAACCGTGGGGGTGCCGGTTAAGCCATCATCGCCGCCCACAACTTTGGAGGCCATCTCGTCCACCAGTTTGCGCTTCGCTGCACGCTCGATCCAAAGGACCGCACTGGATTGCGCGAGGGCATCCAGGCTGCGCGGCGGCAAACTGCCCCGCAAAATGGTTCCCTGCCGCAGCTTGCTCTCGTTGGCGACACTGGAAAACAGAGCGCGCACTTCCGCGGTCTCGGCAGTGGTGGCCTGGGGCGAAATCAAGACGTTCACAGCTAAGAGGTATTTGCTTTGCAAGGCTGCCTGCGCTGTGGCGGCCAGCCGCGGATGAACCTTGTGCTCGGGACGATAAGCGCCTACCCAGCGGACGAAGCTCAGCGCCCGCACTCGGTCCAGAGGCACTTTGTTAAACCGGGTGATGAACGCATCCTCCGGCACATACTTGAGCAACTCGACCCCCAGGGTGCGCAACTCCGCCTGCCAGCCCGGCGTGACTGTGCCTTCAAGCTGAAGGAGGAAAAGCCCCGCCGCCGGAGCATCTGCTGCCAGACCTCTGGTCGGCGCCAATGCCGCGGCATTCGTCCGGGACTCAGTGCTGATGGTTTCGGTGCGCAGGTGGATGGTCTTGGTTTGACCGCCGGCTGCCAGCGGGGCGCAGAGCAGGGCAGCAGCGACGGAAAGGCGGAAGGCTAAAGGCTGAAGGCTGAAAGCGGTCGCCAGCGGGGCGCGGAGCAGGACGGCAGGAAGGAGTCGGGTGTATATCCACGACAAACACTCACGCAGCGGCAACAAGCATTGCTTCACGAGGCAATTCTAAGCGCATTTCGGCGGCAGGACAAGCGAGGGTGGCGGCGGATCAGACTTGCAACCGGGTTGAAGTCGGCTATCTATCTGGACCATTAGGCCAATAACAAAGCCAGTTTTTCCGCAAAGACATATCCTCGTGGTCGATGACGAGCCGCTCATCTGCGACGTCGTCAAGATGATGCTGGACTTCGACGGGCATGTGGTGGAGACGGTTGGCAGTGCCAAAGACGCGTTGGAGATGCTGCAAGCGAGCAAGTTTGACCTGATCATTACTGATTTCGAAATGCCGGGCATGAAAGGGGACGAGCTGGCCGCAGCCATCAAGGCCCGCGATCCAAAGCAGCCGGTCGTTATGATTACCGGCTATGCCGAGATGCTGCAGGCTGCTGGCAATCCTCTCACCGGGGTTGATATCGTCATCAGCAAGCCTTTTCTCCTTGAGAATCTGCGCGAGGCTATCGCCAAAGTGACCGCCTGACGGCACGGGGTCTCGGCGAGGCCTTGAGCGTGAAACGTGAAACGTGAAACGTGAAGGGGCAGGAGCACAGAGACTTCTAACGCCGTCTCCTGCCATGACTGGCGAAGACTTTTTCGTTTAGTTCACGTTTCACGTTGAGTAAAAGCAGCCATTCCCCAGGGGCGCTCTAAAGTCGATTGGGATCACCCTAAAACCGAAATCCGAAGGAAATCCGAAGCCCGCCCAGTGAAGCAGCCGGAAGACTTCACGGGCCAAGGAAATCCGAAAAGGTCCAGCCGCCCGCACGCCCTTCGGA
>CAIWJG010000639.1 GCA_903912925.1 uncultured Verrucomicrobia subdivision 3 bacterium
AAGACTCCAGAACTCCTGACATACGGTCTGCGGTTTCTACGAATTACTGGGCCTTTTGCGAAATCTGAGGCGCGGGGGGTGGGGACCCAAACCTGTCCGCTTTTTTGCGAATGAGGGATTCGCGCTATATATGGGTGCTATCAGTCGGCCTGATGCTCGCCCTGCACAGGGTAGGAATCCTCGGCGTATTCTCATCTTCAGCGGCGGCTCCCTGAGCTAATATGCGGACCGTTCCGCGCGATTAACCCTCTGAACGATCGAACCCCTGTCCTGACAGGGTAGTCGCCGTTTTCCGTGATTCCTTAACGGACGGGTTTGGCGATCTGATGTGCGCGCAAGGGTGGGGACCCAAACCTGTCCCCTTTTGTGAATGTGGCGTATCCTCTGGGATATGGCTGCCGCAGAACCTCAGGAACTCTTTTCCGACTTTCATAACCCCGATGGTCTTCAGGTCAGCAACGATCGGTGTCTCATCCGAACGCAGGGTGGGCACCGCGTCGTCATCGTTTCGGGGATCGTTCTGGCACAGTATGCACTCACCGACCGAATGGCTGAGGCGCACGCCATGATCAGCTTGGTGGATCAAGGATGGGCCGATCAGAACGATGTGGCCCGGGTCTTCGGCTACACTGCCCGCACCGTGCGCCGGCAGCAGCAACGTTTCGATGAGGGAGGCTTGGCCGCCCTGGGGCGCAAAGGCGGCTACCCGCACGGCCGGGCGCGCTTGGCGGCCAGTCGCCTCCAGCGGATCCAGCAACTGCGAGCTGCTGGCAAGTCCCACCGTGAAATTGCCCGGCTCATGGGTGTCAGCGCCAAGGCCATCCGCAAACAGTTGCGTCGCTCGGGATGGAAAGAGTCGGCGCCAATACAACCCGAGCTGGTGCTGAGCGCCGTCGAGACTGGGGACCCAAACCTGTCCGCTTTTTCTGGCCAGCCCAAGGAGGCGCCCCCGACCAGCCACGACACCGATCCGAGTGATCGTGTAGCCGACCGCTTGCTGGCGCGCTTGGGACTGCTGGAGGACGCGGCTCCGCTGTTTGGTTGCGCTGCCGCAGTTCCGCGTGCGGGAGTGCTCCTGGCGGTGCCGGTCCTGGTCGTCAGCGGTGTATTTGAATGCGCGCAAGCGATCTACGGCACGCTCGGCCCGGCCTTTTATGGATTGCGCACCAGTTTGCTCACCCTGCTGCTGATGGCGCTGTGGCGGATCAAACGCCCCGAGGGCCTCAAGGAACACTCGCCGCCGGACGCGCGGCACAGTTCGGTCAGGCTCTGGCGCGGCAGCGAGTGGCCTTGCGCGGAGCAGCTCTGGGCTTCCTCTACACCGACGGCCACGTGCGGGTTTACCATGGCCAGCACACCCGGCCCAAGACCCCTGTGGCGCGCATGCGAATCTCGCTGCCAGCCACTTCGGATTATTGGGTCAACGATAGCGCGGGCGACCCGTTGTTCGTCATCACCGCCGAGGCCAATGCCGGGTTGGTCAAAATGCTGCCCGGCATCCTCGCCCAGGTGAGAGCCCTGGTGGGCAAGCGACGGATCACCGTGGTCTTCGATCGCGGCGGCTACAGTCCCAAACTCTTCCAGCAGATCCTGGCTGACTTTGATCTGCTGACCTACCGCAAAGGGCGCTACCCCCGCATTGCCCGCCAACGCTTTCGAAACTACCGCACCCGGCGGGAGGGACGGACTATCGCTTATGTCTTGGCCGATCAGGCACCGACTCTTTTTGTGGAAAGGTCTTGATATCACAATTAGACCCACATGTTACCCGTTCGGCAAGACCTTTCCACAAAAGCAGTGTAATTGGCTCACTGGTCTCATTGCAAATTGAGAATTGGCAAGTGCCAATTGCAAATTGGCACTGCTGCGAAATTGTGGGGTAGCGGTCGGTATGAGCTCCGACTCGCTACCCCAGGGTACCAGGGTACCCGCGGGCGGTTAGGCAGGCGTCACAGGAGTGCCGGCCTGTGCGGCCTTTGGGGGACCACCCGA
>CAIWJG010000640.1 GCA_903912925.1 uncultured Verrucomicrobia subdivision 3 bacterium
GATTTGACCAGGGCCAGTGACAAAGTCTTCTTACGTCATTGTAGCAGCCGACGTCAGTCGGCTCTAACCTCTTGGCCTGCGGCCCAAACCTGCGCTTGCTCGGAACCCGCTGATTAGAGACTCCTTACGTCGTCTCCTACAGCTTCAGGTTGGAGCAGGGGTGAAGGTGTGCTAAGGTTACTCATGAGATTAGTATTGGGCGCAATCTCAATCGTGCGTGCCGAGACTTGGTCAGGTGTCTCGGTGGGACCCTCGTCGGCGTGCGACCCGCTTCACCAGGTTCAAGCCGTTGCGGCTTGGCCGACCTCCAAACGAGAAGGAAGGTAGCTATGCTCAGTCGTCAAATGGAACTGGGATTTCAGAAGCAGCAAGGGCCGAGACGGGCTGGCCGATGCCAGGACCGTTCGAGACGCGCCGATTGGTGGTTCGAGCATATCAGGGAAGTGGTGAATGACGCCCGCGATTGGCCGCCCGCCCAGCCTCAGACGACCCCCGCACAGCGGCCCACAGTGCAGACTGATTCTGACCGTCCGGTTTAGCCCTTCAGTTTCCGCTCCAGAATCTCGCCGGCCAGCGCCGGGTTCGCCTTGCCTTTGCTGAACTTCATCACCTGCCCCTTGAGGAAGTTCAGGGCGGCGGTTTTGCCGGCTTTGAAGTCCGCCGCCGGGCCGGGACTGGCGGCGATGGCTTCGTCGCAGAGCTTTTCAATGGCCGCCGTATCGCTCACCTGGGCAAGGCCCTTCTTCTCGACGATTCGAGCGGGCGCTTCGCCGGTGGTGAACATCTCGGCGAACACCTCCTGCGCGATCCGGGTGCTGATCTTGCCGCTATCCACCAGGTCGATCAGTTCCAGGATGCCCGCTGGCTTGAACTTCAGGTCTGGCAGCGTGACCTGGGCCTCCGCCAACTTCGCGCGGAGGTTGTTGATGACCCAATTGGCGGCGGCCTTCGGGTTCTTGGCCTGCCGGGCGATGCCTTCAAAGTAAGTGCCCAGCGGCACGTCCCACACGAAGGTCTGCGCGTCGGACATTGGCAACTGGTAGTCCCGCATGAACCGCTGCTTGCGCGCCAGCGGCAACTCCACCACGCGCTGGCGGATTTCCTCCAACCAAGTGTCCGTGGGCTGGAACGGCATCAGGTCCGGCTCCGGGAGATAGCGATAGTCGTGGGCATGCTCCTTGGTGCGCATCTCCTCGGTGATGCCGGTCGTGTCGTCCCACCGGCGGGTGGACTGGATCAGCTTGCCGCCTTTTTTGACCACCTCGATTTGGCGTGGGATCTCGTACTCCAGCGCCTTGCGGACGCCGCTGAAGCTGTTCATGTTCTTGATCTCGATCTTGGCGCCGAGTTCCGTCTGCCCCTTGGGCCGCACGCTCACATTCACGTCGCAGCGCACCATGCCCTTTTCCATGTCGCAAGCGCTCACGCCGCCATAGACCAGGATGTCTTTGAGCGCATTCAGATACTCATAAGCCATGTCCGGGCTGGTGAGGTCCGGCTCGGAGACAATCTCCATCAGCGGCACGCCGGCGCGGTTGAAGTCCACGCCGCTGTTGCGGTCGAAATGGAAGTTCTTGCCGACATCCTCCTCCAGGTGCGCGCGGGTGATGCGCACGCGCGCGAGGCCGCCATTGAACTCGAAGTCAACCCAGCCACTGATAGTGGACGGCTTGTCGTATTGCGTGATCTGGTAATTCTTCGGCATGTCCGGGTAGAAGTAATTCTTCCGGTCGAACTTGGCGTAGCGGGTCACCGTGCAGTTGAGCAAGAGGCCGGTCAGGGCCGTCAGGCGCAGGGCTTCCTCGTTCGCGACCGGCAACACGCCGGGCAGCCCCAGGCAAACCGGGCAGACGTTGGTGTTGGGCGGCGCGCCAAACTCATTGGCGCAGCCGCACCACATCTTCGACTTTGTCTTAAGCTGGACGTGGGTTTCCAGGCCGATAACCGCTTCGTAGTCCATAATACCGGGGAGTTCTTACCACGGATGACCCATGATGAACACGGAATTTTCACCCGCTGACACCGTGAGACCGGTCGCGCGCGACGATTCCTTGGCGACCAAATCGGCGGCCGGTGCGGTCTATCTGCCGAATTATGAACAATTTTTCATCCGCGCTCACGGTGTATTTTCATTTTTCCCTGTCAGGATGCAGCGCATGAAGAAAATGAGTTGCCAATTCAAGGCGCAGGCCGACAATGCGCCGCATGCGAGTTCTGGTCGTGGAAGATGATCGCAAGACGACCGCGTTCATTTGCAAAGCCCTCAAGTCGGAGGGTTACGCTGTGGATACCTTGAATAACGGGGATGAAGCTCTGGCCGCGATCTCCGGTACCCCCTTCGACGCAATGGTGCTCGATATCATGCTGGCGGGAAGGGATGGCCTGAGCGTCTTGCGTCAAATGCGTGCGAACAACAACCGCACGCCTGTGTTGCTGCTCTCCGCGCGCGGGGAAATCAACGAGCGAGTCGAAGGCCTGGACGCGGGCGCGGATGATTACCTGGGCAAGCCCTTCGCGCTGGAAGAGCTCCTCGCCCGCGTCCGGGCGCTGGTCCGCCGCGGCGGCGAGGCGAAAGCCGCCGTGCTGCGCGTGGGCGACCTCACGCTGGATACGACGACACGCATCGCCCAGCGCGCGGGACGCACCATTGAACTTACCGCGCGCGAATACCGGCTGTTGGAATACCTGATGCGTTCTCCCGGGAGAATTTGCACCCGCATGATGCTCATCGAAAAGGTGTGGGATTATTCCTTCGACCCCGGGTCCAACATCGTTGACGTCTATGTGCGCAAGTTGCGGGATAAAGTCGATCCCGGCCCGGAAACGAGGTTGGTCCACACCGTGCGTGGGGTTGGTTACGTAATGAAGGAGGGCCCATGACCATTCGAAAGCAACTCGCGCTGCACTACACGATGATTGTCGGCGTGTGCCTGCTCCTCCTCGGGGGACTGGTTCACCACGAATTCATCACCGAGCCCCGCCAGCGCAAGGCGCTTGGCATCCCGGAACTGCCGGAAACCATATGGGGCGAATATGCCGAGGTGTTCTTTTATGGCATGATCCCGCTCGTTATGACCGGCGGCTGGTGGCTGATGCGCCGGACGCTGGCACCTATCAGCGCACTGGCCGACGCGGTCGAGCGCATAAACGCTGGCAACCTGCGGGAGCCGCTGCCGCGGTTTTCGCAGGGCGATGAAGTGGCCCGCCTTACGGAAGTCTTCAACTCCCTGGCCGCACGGCTGGACGAGTCGTTCCAGCAAATCCGCTACTTCACCCTGCACGCTTCGCACGAGCTAAAGACCCCCTTGACCATCATGCGCATCCAATTGGAGACCATGCTCCAGGAGGAAAAGGCGCTTTCTCCGGAACAGGTCGAATGGCTGGAATGTGAGCTTGATGAAGTTCAGCGGCTCAGCAAGATCGTTGATGCGCTCACCTTGCTGACCAAGGCCGACACCGGCCTCGTGAAATTGGAGCGCAAACCGGTGCGCCTGGCCGAGTTGCTGCACGAGAGCTTCGAAGATGCGCAAATCCTGGCCGAGCCCAATGGCGTGCAGGTCGCCCTCGGGGAGCGCGAAGATGTTAAGATCCTGGGCGACCGGGACCGACTGCGCCAGTTGCTGCTGAACCTGACCGATAATGCGATCAAATACAACCGTCCCGACGGACGCGTTACAATGGCCTTGCGGAAAAGGAATGGCGCGGCGGAAATCCAAATCACCAATACCGGCGAAGGCATCCCGCCAGCTCTACAGCCACGCGTCTTCGAGCGCTTCGTGCGCGGAGACGAAGCCCGCAGCCGGGCCATTGAAGGCTGCGGCCTCGGCTTATCCCTCTGCCGCTGGATCGTCCAGGCACACGGCGGCGACATCCAGCTCTCCTCTGACCCTGACCACATTACAACCGCCACCGTTCGCCTGCCGCTGGCGACGGAAGCGGTTTCCGTTGCTGCTTAGTATTCCTCCCGGCCAAGGCTGTCGGCCCCCATCCGTAACTGTCTGATTTGGATAAGTTGCCGAGTCTCATAAGTGAAACGTGAAACGTGAAACGTGAAACGTGAAGGAAAGGCGAGTGACCGGGAACGCTCCCCAGCTCACGTTTCACGTTTCACGTTTCACTTTCGGGTTTCGGTTTTACTCCTGCCCCCCCCCCCCTCGACACTGATCCCTTGAGAAGATGAACAAAAATTAATCCACGATTCACCATCAGTTCATATTGGAGTGTCAGTGTGTTCGCAGAAATTAAGAACAACTTTACCGCCACCACCAACCTGCGTTTCCGTTTCTTAAGAAGCTAACCATGAAGAAACTACTCCTCACCTTCGCGACGACGCTTTTGTTGTTCCCCGCCCACGCCGCCGCCGTTTACACCCAGCCGCCCGTGGCGGGCGCGACCGGCTACCTGTCCTCGACCGACATCAACGGTGGCAGCAATCTGGAGGAGTTCGTGTGGGACACCTTCAGTGTGGCCACTAACGTGACGCTCCGTGAGATTCAGTGGCGTGGCACGCGCGCGGGGGCCACGCCGGGCGAATTTCAGATCACCATCAGCACCTCCGTGGCCTCGTTCGGCACGGTCTGGCGCGCCATCGGCAACGCGAACGAAACCCCCACCGGCACATCTGGCGTCTACGATTACCGGTTCACGCTGCCCGCCGGCTTTGCCCTCACCGGCGGTCAGGGCTACTGGCTACAGATTGTCGGGCTGGTGACCAACTTTTATCCTTACGGGGGATCCACCTGGCAGTGGAGCGCCGGCACGGGCGGCAATAACATTCATCTCGCCCAGATCCCCGCTGTCACCGGCGACTTTCGCATGGCGGCGGTGGCGGGGGATGTCGCCTTTACTCTGCTCGATGCGGCCACCGTGCCCGTCACCATCGCGGTGAACGCCCTCCCGGCCGCCGGCGGCACGGCGATTGGCGGCGGCACGTTCACCCCCGGAACGAATGTGACCGTCAGCGCGACGCCCGCAGCGGGTCGCGCTTTTATCAATTGGACGGAAAATGGCGTCATCAGGAGCACGAATGCGAGCTTCACTTTCGCGGCGGATGGCAGCAAGACGCTGAGCGCGAACTTCACCGGGCCGAATACCGGGCCTTATGTCATCACGGCCTTAGCCGTCCCGAACGGCTGCGGCACTGTGGGGGGCATTGGAACGTTCAATGCGGGCGATACCGTCACCCTCGATGTCTCGCCGGCGGACGGTTATGATTTTGTGAACTGGACGGAAAATGGCAACGCGGTAAGCGCAAGTTTGGCTTACAACTTCCCCGCGACCGCCCCCCGCAATCTTTATGCAAATTTCACCATCCTCGGGCTCAACATGGCCGTCGTCGGCACCCCCTCGCCGTCCTATGGGGGCAGCGTCACGGCCGTCGGCAGCCCTGGCACCACTGCGCCCTATTTTCCCGGTGGATCGAGCGTCACCCTCACCGCCACGCCTGCACCCGGCTATCATTTTGTAAATTGGATTGAGACTCCCCCTGCCTATGAAGGAAGACCACAGCGCGTCGTCGGCATACCCGGCAGTCCTACTTACACGCATATCGTCGCCTTTGGCATGTTTCTCACCGCAAACTTTGAGGCGGACTTTCCCGCGCTCACCCTGGGCGTTTCGCCCGCGGCCAGTGGCACCGTTAGCGGCGCAGGAGCGTATGCCAACGGGTCCAGCGTCACTGCCAATGCGACGCCGGCAGTCGGCTATGCCTTCGTGAACTGGAAACAAGGCGCCACGGTCGTCAGCACCAACCTGGGCTACACGTTGACGCTCACCAACCCGGTTTCGCTCACGGCGAATTTCATCGCGACCAATCGCACGATCACCGCCACAGCTGCGCCGTTGGCGGGCGGCAGCGTGACTGGCGCAGGCAGTTACGGCAATGGCGCGAGTGTCACGCTCACTGCGATTCCCGCCACCGGTTATGTCTTCACCAACTGGACGCTCGGCGGCGCAGCTGCTGGCACGAACAATCCCGTCGTGTTTGACGCGCTGGCCAATTATGCGTTCGTCGCGAACTTCGCGTTTGCCCCGGTGCCGGTTGCGCCGCCGCAATTGGTACTGCTCCCATCAGCACCCGGCGCGCTTGTGCTCCAGTGGCCCACGAACGCATCAGGCTTTGTGCTCGAACAAACTTCTGATCTGGCGTCAACCAACTGGGTGACCTTCGCCGGCACGACCACCGTCGCGGACACCAACTATCAAGCGAGCATCCCGACCCAGACCGGCAGCGGCTACTTCCGATTGGTTCATCCTTAATTCGATTCTTTAAATGAAAAAGCTGCTCCTAACATTCGCGACGACGCTTTCGCTGTTCGCGGCTCACGCCGCGATCGTTTACACCCAACCGCTGGCCGGCGGCAGCCCCGGCTATCTTTCCGTGCGTTACACGGTGGGTGGCAGCTATCTCGATGAGTTTGTATGGGACACCTTCTCCGTGACTACGAACGTGACGCTCCGCGAAATCCAGTGGCTTGGCTCGGGCGGGTCGCCAGCGGACTTTGATATCAGCATCAACACCATCGCGTTCCCCGGCGGCACCCTCTGGCGCGCCAACGGCAGCGCGAACGAAACCCCCACCGGCACGCCCGGCGTCTTTAGCTACCGGTTCACTCTGCCCGCCGGTTTTGTCCTCACCGGCGGACAGACTTACTCGTTGCAGATTTTTGCCACGCAAAACGGGTGGCCGGTGAACTGGCACTGGAGCGCGGGCACGGGCGGCAATGGCTCGCACGTCGCGCAGGTGCCGGCGGTCACGGGGGATTATCGCTTTATCGCCACTGGTGGTGATCTTGCTTTCGCGATGCTCAACGCGGCCACTGTGCCCGTCACCATCGCGGTGAATGCCCTGCCCTCGGCTGGTGGCTCCGTATCCGGCGGCGGCACGTTTGCGCCTGGAACAAATGTGACCGTCATCGCCACCCCTGCGGTGGGCCGCACCTTCTTGAACTGGACCGAGGCGGGCGCCTTCGTCAGCACCAACGCGAGCTACTCTTTCCCCGCCGATGGCAACAAAACCTTGAGCGCGAATTTCTCCGGGCCGAACACTGGCCCTTACATCATCAAGGCTACGGCCAACCTGAGCATCGGCGGAACCGTCGGCGGCGCCGGAACCTACGGCGCGGGCGAGACCGTGACGCTCGACGCGACCCCCATCGATCTCTATTCGTTGGTCAGTTGGACGGAAAACGGGGTCGTCGTAAGCACAAACCCGACATACAGTTTTATCTCGACGCAGGACCGGGTCATCCAGGCGAACTTCTGCGATCCGTTGGCCACCTATTTCATCTATGGCGGCACCCCGACCCCGGGCGGCGGCATCACCATCAGCGGCACCTCCGGCCTCTCCTCAGGCACCTACTACGGCGGCACGATCATCACGTTCAATGCCACGCCATATCCCGGCTATCATTTCGTGAACTGGCAGCAAGGCGCTGGCTCCGCTGGCGCGCAACACGTTTTGGGCACCAATACGAGTCTCATCCACGTCGTCGTGGATTACGCCACCATCATCGCGACCTTTGCGCCCAACAATCCCGTGCTCACGCTGGGCGTGACGCCCGCCGCCAGCGGCACCGTCAGCGGCGCGGGAACGTATGCCTCTGGGGCCAGCGTCACCGCGAATGCCGCGCCCGCCGTCGGTTACGCCTTCGCGAATTGGAAATCCGGGGGCACCCTTGTCAGCACCAACCGGGGTTACACCTTGACGCTCACGAATCACACCACGCTCACTGCGAATTTCATCACGACCAACCGCACCATCACCGCCACGGCGGCGCCGCTGGCGGGCGGCGGTGTCACTGGCGCGGGCACTTACGGCAACGGTGCTAGCGTCACGCTCACCGCGATTCCAGCCACCGGTTATGTCTTCACCAACTGGACGCTCGGCGGCGCACCAGCAGGCAGGAACAATCCCGTGATGTTTGATGCGCTGGGCAATTACGCTTTTGTCGCGAACTTCGCGGTTGCCCCGTTGCCGGTTGTTTCGCCGCAATTGTCATTCGCTCCAACTTCGCCGGGCGCATTAATTCTCCAGTGGCCCACGAACGCAACGGGCTTTTCGCTACAACAGAATTCCGACCTGGCGTCAACCAACTGGGTGACCTTCGCCGGCACGACCACCGTCGTGGACACCAACTATCAAGCGAGCATCCCGACCCAGACCGGCAGTGGCTTCTTCCGGCTCATGCACCCATGAACTAAGCACCACCAGATCTAAACCAACCACTCCACCGCGCATGAAAACAAATCGCTCACTCTCCTGGCTGCGCCGCTTGGCGCTCAACGCCCTCCTGTTCCTGTTTGCCCTCCCGCTGACGCACGCCTCCCCGCTCGTCGCGCCGAATGCCTATTACTGGGCCGGCTCGGACGGGTGGGTCTCCGGCGGCGCGGGCGGGCGTTTGCAACAGATGCATCACAAGTCGCAGTTCTGGCCGCAGAACGAGACGCACGCACTCACCGGCATGGCGTGGCGACCGGGCAAGGACAACATGATCGAGAACCTCAACTGGACCATCAGCTACATCGAGGTCTGGGTCAGCACGGTGACGGTGGATGTCGGTGATTTAAGCCCGACCTTCGCTGCGAACTACGCTGCGGCCACGAACCGCACGCGCGTCTATGCCGGCCCGATCACTTTTGCCTACAACATCACAAACTACAACGTGACGCATGGCTTCGATCAAGTGATCCCGTTCCAAGTGCCCTTCAACTACACGCCCGCCGATGGCCATCTGCTCGTGGATTTCCTCGACTTCGACGACACTCATAACATCTGGCAGCGGCAAGTGGACATTGTCGCGCCGACCGATACCACCACCGCCTGCATCTGGGGCGTCCACAACGCCAACCAGCCCACCGGCAACGCCAATGTCTGGGGTCTCGGCGTGGTCACGCAGTTCCAGACCGACTACCCGTGGGTGCCGCCGCAGCCGATGCAGGTTTCGCTGCTCTCGATCTCGCTCAATCCCGTCACAATGAAAGGCGGTGAAGTCGGCTCCGGCACCGTGCGGTTGGATGCGCCCGCGCCCGTAGGCGGCGTGGACGTGGCGCTGGTTTCGGACAACACGAGCGTGGTGAACGTCAACTCGCCCATTCACATCGGCACCGGCCAGGTGGAGGGACCGTTCTCCGTTTTCACCAGCCTCGCGACGAACCCCACAAGCGCCACCATCACCGCGACGCTGCGCGAAACCAACCAAGTCAGAGCCACCCTCACCATCAAGCCCACGTTCCCGCCCGTCGGCCAACCCGAAGACATCTGGCAGACCGAAATCGTGCCGAACACGCCCGACCAACTTTACGGCGCGTGGAGCAGCATCGCCCTGTTCAACAACGAGCCTTGGATCGCCTATCAGGACTCCACCGGCGTCGGCACGGTCAAGCTCGCGCACAAAACCGTCGGCCCGTGGATTGTGGAAACAGTGGACGGCAACCCCGCCCTCCCGAATCAAGCGCTCTTCGCCGCCGGCCCGACGAGTTTGAAGCTCGATCATCTGGGTCAGCCCAACGTCGCTTACTATTCCTCCGAGGGCCTGCGCTGGGCGAAAAAGACCGGCAACACCTGGACCTACAACAAAGTGGACGCCAGCACCGAACCCATCGGCATCTCACTCGTGCTCGACACCGACGACCACCCGCACATTGCGTTCTTCGACGCGGGCGGCGGCACGGAGTTCGGCCTGTATTACGTCCACTGGAACGGTTCGGCCTGGGATCAAAATCACATGGCAGTCTGCGCGAACGTGTGGAATGACGGCTACAAAGGCACGAGTTCCGCGCTCGCGCTGGACACCAACGGCATTCCGAGCATCGCCTTCTCCGATCCGGGCACGGGACAACTTCGCATCACCAAGCTCGATGGCTCACCCGACTTCAGCGACGCCCAATGGACGAACACCGTGGTCACTGGGGCGGTTTATTCCGCTTACGCATCGCTCGCCATTGATTCGGCCAACCGCCCGCACGTCGTTTATCAACGTGCTGAACCCGGCACGAACACCACGCTGCAACACGCGCGCTTCACCGGCACGAACTGGCTCGTGACCACTGCCGACGCCGGTGGGCCGGCGCATCACGACGTCGGCGCGAACACCTGTCTCGTGCTCGATCCGCAGCAACGCCCGCGCGTGAGTTACTGGGACACCACGATGAATACGATCCGCTACGCGCACTTCGACGGCACGACGTGGCTGACGCACTTGGTTGATCCGACCAATCACGTCGGCCTCTTCAGCACGTCGCTGGCGCTGGATTCCTGGGGCGCGCCGCACCTCAGCTATTACGAACAGCACACCCTGCCCGGCGGCATTGTGCGTGGCTCGTTGCGCTACGCCACGCTCGCTCCGCCCCGGATGCAACTCGCGCCGAAGCACGGCGGCGTGCTGGAACTGGTCTGGCCAAGCGACCCCGCTGGTTTTCAAATCAACTCCCGCAGCAACCTGTCCGCCGGCGACTGGCTGCCGTGGAGCGCCATCGAAAGCGAAAGCGCCGGCGTGAAACGCGCCACGTTAAGCAGCGGCGACCCTAGTCGGGTTTTCATTCTCAAACGGTGAAGCATTTCCCTGAATTGTGATGCTGAAGCACTTTGTTACCAACCTCACCCGCAAAGTCACCACAGGCTTGCTCGCGATTTTCTTTGCAGGCAGCAGTCGTGGGCGTTTCAACTCCCCGAACACGCAGACCTGCCGAACTTGGATGCGCGTCGCAATGCCGCGACGAGCACGAACTCTATTTCCGGCGCGAACAGCAGCGGCTTCTTCCGGCTGGCTCCTCTGTAACCGGATAGTCTGAAAGAGATTGTCCGGTGGTAATTATGAAACATCCATATAAAGTCATCCTCACACTCGCGATTTGTGTTTGCGGCTGGTGGCAATCGCTCCCGGCGGCGTGGGTGGCCGTGGGTGCCAGCCAGAACCTCACCAAGGCCACGGGCAACCAATACGAGACCTCGGTGACCATCAATCCCACCAACAGCCAGCTCGTGTTTATGGCCTCGCGCAATGAACTCGGGGGCCTCTACACCGCGCGTAGCACCAACGGCGGTGTCACGTGGACAAACAAGCTCATCGGCCAAAGTGCGACTCCCCCAACCGGCAATATTCCCCGCGCCTACGGCAACACCAGCGTGGCATGGGATAGTTTCGGCAATCTCTTTGTGGCGTTCCTAAGTCAAAGTTCTTGGTCAACGCCCGCCACTTATGTCGCTTTGGCGGTGAGCAAGGACGGTGGCTCCACCTTCTATGCCCCTTACGGCACCGGCCCCGCCATCCTGCTGCCCGCGGTTGCCCCGGCGCGGGTCGGTGACCAACCGACCGTCACCGTGGGTCCAGGCGCCAATGGTGTGCCCGGCAGCGCTTGGCTGACCTATTGGAGCAACGGCGGCATTTGGGTGTCCGGCGCGAATGTCGCTTCCTCCGGCACCGTGAGCAACTTTGTGTCGCAGCTCTTGCCGAACCAGCCGGCGGGTGTCAACTTCGGCGACATCGCCATCGGCCCCAGTGGCGAGGTAGCCGTGACCTACGGCCCGAATTCCGGTGCCACCGGCTCCCTTTATGTGCAGTTCAACACCAACGGTGCCGTCAATGGCTCTTTTGCCGCGCCGATTCTGGTCACGCCCGTCAACCTCGGGGGCTTCTCCTACATCCCGGCGCAACCGGACTGGGGGATTGATCCGGAAGTCGGGCTGGCGTGGGACCGCTCCAGCGGACCGCATCGCGGCCGGCTCTATTTCGTTTTCACCGACGCGCCCTTCGCCGGTTCGGCGGACACCGACATCTTCGTGCTGAGTTCCGACGACTATGGCCGGACCTGGAGTTCACGCACCCGGGTCAACGATGACGCCGGCACCAACAGCCAGTTCCTGCCGCACATTTCGCTCGACCAGTTCTCCGGCAATGTGGCGGTGACGTGGTATGACGCGCGCCATTCGCCGGCCAACAACACTGCGCAATACTTCGGCGCCATCAGCACCAACGGCGGCGCGTCCTTCGGCGCCAATTTCCAGATCAGCGCGGGCACCTCCAGCGAAGCGGCCAGCATCCCCGCGTTGAAGGATGCCGACTTCGGCGATTACACCGGCAACGCCTTTGCTGACGGCGTGCTCATCGCGGCGTGGGGCGATAATTCCAACCGCACCGGCGACAATCCCGATGGCGCGACCGATTTCGATGTGTACGCCGCCTCGGTCTATGTGCTGCCGGCGCTGGCCATGACACAGACGATCTCGAATGTGGTGCTTGCCTGGCCGAATCCTTCGACGGGATTTGTGTTGCAGGAAAGTCCAGACTTAAGGCCGGGGGCGTGGACGAATTCCACTTGGGCGGTGACCATCGCCGGCGGACAGAAACAAGTTGCAATCTCGAATCCGGCCGGCAACCGATGCTTCCGGCTCTACCATCCCTAGCGGCTTCATTCACAAATTCCACAACCAAACCGAGCCAAGATTAGTATGAAAATAACATTCCAAAATATCCCCTCGGGAATCCGCTTCCGGATTTCCCTGTTACTCGCAACACTAACCGTGCTTGCATTGACCAATAGTTCGGCCCGCGCCAGCCAAGCCTACGGCACGGTCAATAACTTCGACACGGTGAACGACACCAGCAATGTCTGTCACGGATTCGAGATCGAGCTGGATGACATCCACCCCTCGGATATCACCTATACCTTCGATTACAATCACTACGGCACCCCCCAAATAACCGAGCAGGCTTTCCAGGATGGCCTGCTCGTGTGGCATACCAATGTGCTGGTGGATTACCGAGCAGTCTGGACCAACACCGGCTGGTCGGCGTACACGGCGATTCCCGGCGGCCCCATCCTCCCAACCGCCGGTCACCAGTTCACCAATCCGGGCACGAATTTCGGCGGGGAACATTTTGGCGTTGGGTATCGCACCAATCCCAGCAAGGTGTTGTATTTCTGGATGGTGGATAACGGCAGTCATACGCTGACGCGCGGCGGGCAGGTCAACGTCACCACGCCGGTATTCACCTACACCCCGGCGGCATTGGGTGTACCCGCCGTCGCCGCGGCCGTCATCCCGGCTCCCGTACCCCCCGTGCGGCCGCCGTATGAATTCAGCGACGCCAGTTGGGTCAAAGTGATCACCACCACGTCCCACACAAATGCTGAAGTGAAGATCGGGGATTTGATGACCCCCGACCCGAACGACCCGAGTGCCAAGGACTGGCGCAATGGCCAGACCAATCTTGAGGTGGAAGCCGAATGGCAACTCCTCCAAATTGACTACAACTCCTCCGATTACAATCCGACTAATGGCGTCGGCGGACCGAACGGAAAGTTTGGCGGCGGCAACCGCGCTCTAGGCAACAGCGATGACGTGGTCACCTACCGGTACGAGTATTACGCCTATGTCGGACCCTATGACGACTTTTCAGAACCGCCCACGCACGAGGCGCTGGCGGCAAGCGTTGCCGCCAACGGCACGTTTTTTGGCACGGGCATCTACTCGAATACCCTGGTCGTCGGCAAATTCCTGGGCGCGCAAATGTCCGCTATGGCGGGATCGCCGCCCTTGGGTTTGATTGATCACCTGCCCGACGGTCAGGTCGGCGTGACCTATTCTCCCCGCACCGTCGTCATTGCCGGAGACACCAATTTCATCGCGACAACCAACGGGATTCTGCCCACCGGTATGGCCTTTGATGCCGCCAGTGGCCTCGTCTATGGCACGCCGGCCGACGCCGGAGAATTCCTGATCATCGTGACGGTCACGGCCAGCAACAGCCCGGTCCTGACCAAGAAGTATCCCTTCCTCGTGGCGACGGGTGCGGTTCTGCCGCCGCACAGCTCGGTGGACACGCTGGCCTCGCCCCTCAACGGCGGCACGACCATCGGCGATGGCGTCTATACCAATGGCACTACCGCGAGCGTCACCGCCACGCCCGCCGCCGGGTTCAAGTTTGTCAATTGGACGGAAAGCGGCACGGTGGTCAGCCACGCAGTCAGCAGCTACACGTTCACCAACATAATCAATCGTTCGCTCGTGGCCAACTTCGTCATGGCGCCCCAGTTGTCCCTCACGGTGCAACCACCTCACTCGCTGGCGCTCACCTGGCCGACCAACTTCAGCGGCTTCCAGTTGCAGCAAAATTCTGCCCTCGGCACCACCAACTGGGTGAATGCGACCAGCGCGGTCAACATCGTCGGCACGAGTTATCAGGCCAATGTCCCGACAACCAACGGCACCCGCTTCTTCCGGCTGATGCATCCTTAAGCAATTGTGAAGCAGCTACCCATCTTCGCCGGCCTGCTGTTCGCAGCCACGGTCCTGGCGCCGAATGCCCGGGTCGAGGCCGCCACATTGCAGACCACGGGTGCGGGGTCGGCGGTCGCAACCGTCGATCGCTCCGCCACCTTTGATACCTTGATCGCCAACAACATAAGCTGGTCTCCTCCAACACCGTGGGGCCGGTGCCGCTGCTGCAACCAGGCACGGTCCTCGGGTTTTTCGATCCGACCGGTTTCGACCAGTTGCTGGTGCGGGCAACCATTGCTGGCAGCGGCGATCCAACGCTTCAGGCTATTGCCCTGGACAACGTCCAGGTGATGCTCACCAACCGGCCTCCCGCGCCGATCATTTCCGGCAGCGACTTCGTCGTTGATCAGGTAACGCACGAACCGGGCCTGACGGTCTGTGACACCATCGTCGGTTGCCAATACCGCATGGTTGGGACTGATAACCTGACTGCCGGGACCTGGCCCCCCGTCACTCCCCCCTCGGCGGATGGTTGGCAAGCTGGCGGCGGCACGCTCACCTTCACCGACCCGGGCGCCGCCGGTTCGGACAGGCGATTTTATCGCGTCGAAGGGCGTTGAGCCTTTAAACACTACCGGCCGACCAGAGAGAAGCCCAGCGCACTTGGGCAACACGCCCTACAGATGCGCCTGCCGCTGAGAAATGCTGACCCTGATCCTCGCCTAATTTCCTCATCCCCTCAAAGAAAGTGAAGTGGGATGCAATTATTTGCATGTTTGGGGTTGACTATTACCTATAGAAAAGCTATATGTCATCCCCATGTCAGCCCGCTTGCCCCTGCTGCACAA
>CAIWJG010000641.1 GCA_903912925.1 uncultured Verrucomicrobia subdivision 3 bacterium
ACATATCCGGGGCGCTGCCGGATGAATCCGGCGTTCCGGCGGAACCCTTACGCGGCGTCTGGGGGGGCACATATCCAGGTCAGGCAGGATTGGGCAATTTCGAGATTGGCACTGTGCTTGCTCTATCACTTGTGCGGTTGCAACAGGCAATAAGTGAACGCGAACCGTAATTATATTAACCCGCCTGTTGTGAGTTCACGCCGCGAAAAAGAAAGACAAAGTCAAAATGAAAAATAGAACCTCACGCAACGCGGGCTTCACCCTGGTGGAAATCATGATCGTCGTGGCCATCATCGGCCTCCTGGCTGCGATCGCTATTCCCAACTTCGTCCGCGCCCGCACCACCTCGCAGAAGAACGCTTGCATTAACAACCTCCGACAGATTGATGGCGCGGTTCAACAGTGGGCCCTCGAGAACAAGCAGGCGTCCACTGTCAGCGCCGTTGCGGCGGACGTCCTGCCCTATCTGAAGAGCTCCGTGATGTGCCCGTCGGGCGGCACGACCTTTGCCGACAGCTACTCGCTGGGCGCTGTATCCGCCAAGCCGTCGTGCGTGCTGGTTTCGGCCACTCACATCCTGCCGACTGATACCGCCAACTAGTCGCCCGTTTTTGGGACACTCGCCGAGGCTTGGGAAGAGATTCCCAAGCCTCTTTTGCTTGTACGAGGCCCCGCAGCTCCCTCCGTTCCTGCACGAAACGCCCCGAACTCCTTCCGCGGCAAGCAGCTTGCTTCACGCTAAAGGATTGTTAAGCGCCCGCCAGGCCCATACATTTGGTCCGAACGAGGGCGCGGTTGAAAACCATGGAAGCGATTGTTGAAACCAAGAACTTGCGGGTTGAGTTTCGGGCGCAGAGCTCGGGGCAGGCGAAGAAAGTGGCCGTCAAAGACCTAAACCTGAGCATTCGCGCGGGCGAAGTCTTTGGCTTTCTTGGCCCCAACGGCGCCGGGAAGACCACCACCATGAATGTGCTGCTCGGCTTCGTCAACGCGACCAGCGGGGCGGCTTCCCTCTTTGGGGTGGATGTGCGCGAGCCCATCGCGCGCCAGCGCATCGGCTACCTTCCGGAGTTGACGTATTATTACAAGTTCCTGACCGCCGAGGAGTTGCTCCGTTTCTACGCGCGTATCTTCAGCATCCCGCGCACCGAGGCTGACCGGCGGATCGACCAACTGCTGAAGCTCGTCGAATTGGAATCCGCTCGCCAGCGCCCGATTAAGACTTATTCCAAAGGCATGCAGCAGCGGGTGGGACTGGCCCAGGCCCTGATCAACAACCCGGACCTGCTGATCCTCGACGAGCCCACCAGCGGCCTGGACCCGCTCGGCCGCATGAAAGTCCGGGAGATCATTCAGCGGCTGAAGAACGAGGGCAAAACCGTCTTCTTTTCCTCCCACGAACTGGGCGAGGTTGAGACAGTCTGCGACCGCGTCGCCATCATCAACCAGGGCGAACTCAAGGTCGAAGGGCGCGTTGCTGACCTGGTCGAGAAGCACCAGGCCAACCTCGAGCAGATCTTCCTCAACATCATCGGCTACCAGCCGCAACTCTCCGCATGAAGACTGTTCTGGCCATCTCCGGCATTGTCATCAAGGAATTGTACCGGCGCAAAGACTTCTACGTCCTCTTCGTCCTCACTGCGGTCATCACGCTGTTGATGGGCTCGGTGAGCTTCTTCCACGACACCAACAGCGTTCGTTACGTGAAGGACATCGCGCTTCTGCTGATCTGGATTTCTGCACTGGTGATCGCCATCGGCACCACCGCTCGCCAAATCCCTGCCGAACGCGAGAATCGCACCATCTTCCCTTTGCTCGCCAAGCCGGTGACGCGCTGGCAAGTCATTCTTGGGAAGTTCGCCGGTTGTTGGCTGGCCTGCGGGCTGGCGCTCATTGTCCTTTACCTCTTCTTCGGCATCGTCAGCGGCTCCCGAGACCACCATTGGCCGCTACTGAACTTCTGCACGGCGCTCTGGCTGCATTGGGTCATGCTCGGCGTGGTCGTCGCCTTCGTTCTGCTCGGTTCGGTGGTCTTTACCGCCCCCTCCTCCAATGCCACCATCACGTTCATCGTGGTGCTGGGGATTCTATTCCTGGGGCGCTACTTGAACCAGGTCGCGCTCCAGCAGCCGGAGCCGCTACGTTCCATCGTCTATGGGCTATATTTCCTCATCCCGCACCTCGAATGGTATGACGTGCGAGACCTCATCATTTACGACCAGAACTTGGTCGGGTGGATGGATTGTGCGCTGGCGACCCTTTACGCTGTCATTTATATGGCCGTGTTCCTGTTGGGCACCTGGCTGGTGTTCCGCCGCAAAGCTTTGAACCTGTGAGAAAGCTCGGCCCTTACCTAATTCTGCTCCTGCTGCTGACGGCCGGCTTCAGCCTGGCCACCGTGCTTCAAGAACGCGTCTCCGGCTGGAGCAATCGTGGTGACTCCGACAATGTCTTGAAGGTCCTGCTCGGGGACGGACGCCGCCTGTTCGCCAACCACTTCTTTGTGCAGGCCGATATCTCCTTTCACAGCGGTTATTACCCGTCCATCTTTGACCAGGCCAACCGGCCCAAAGACAACCGCCACCTGACCGCCAAGGAAGGGGAGCCCGCGGCGGAGGAGCACGAGAAGCAAATGAACTTCCTTGGTCCGCCCAGGGACTGGATCGAGCGCTTTGGCCGGCATTTTATAATCACCGGGCACACCCACTTGGAAGGCAACAACCGGAGCGAGGTTCTCCCCTGGCTGAAACTCTCCGCCGAGCTGGACCCGCAGAAGATCGAAACCTACACCGTCGCCGCTTACTGGCTGCGCGACCTCGGCAAAATCAAGGAAGCCGAGCGTTTTCTCCGTGAAGGATTCCTCAACAACCCTGAGAGCTACGAAATCCTGCTTGAGTTGGGCCGCCTTTATTACGAGCACAACCATGACGTGGCCCGCGCCCGGAAGATCTGGGATCTGGCCCTGCGACGGTGGAGCGAACAGGAGGCCGCAAACAAGCAGCCCGACCTCCTCAAGCTCGATCAAATCGCCGTGAACCTCGCGCACCTGGAGGAACAGGAGGGGAAGCTCGCGCGCGCGATCCAACTGCTCGAACTCTGCAAAAAGGGCTCCCCCCATCCCGAGGCGTTGCAAAAGCAAATTGATGAACTCAAGCAGAAGCTTGCCGCCCCACCGCCCTCCGCAGCTCCCGAAGCGCGTTGAAAAAGCACTCGGCCATCTTCGCCCTTTGCTCCCTGCTCACCCTCGTGACCTTGGTCGCCTATTGGCCGGTCACTCGTCACCAATTCGTCACCTTCGATGACCCCCAGTACCTCTACCATAACCCGCACGTCAAAGCCGGGTTAACCCCCTCCGCCCTGCTCTGGGCTTTCCAAAGCGGCTACGCCGGCAACTGGCATCCGCTGACCTGGATCTCGCATATGGTGGACTGCCAGATCTATGGTCTGAACCCTGCCGGGCACCACCTGACCAACCTCCTTTTTCACCTCACCAACACGCTGCTGCTCTTTCTGCTCCTGCGGCGATTGACGGGTTCCTTGTGGCGCAGCGCTTTCGTCGCCGCCCTCTTTGCCTGGCACCCCCTCCACGTCGAATCCGTCGCTTGGGCCTCCGAGCGCAAGGATGTCCTCAGCACCTGCTTCTTCCTGCTGACGATCTGGGCGTATGCGCGCTATGCGGAAGGCGGAGAGCAGAAATCCGAAATCCGAAGGCCGAAGCCGGAAGGCGCGGCGCGGGCCGCGGTGCCAGGTTCGGCGTTCGATGTTGGATGTTCGATGTTCGGTGTTCGAGTCCCATCTCCTATCTTCTATCTTCTATCCCTTTTGTTCTTCGCCCTGGGGCTGATGTCCAAACCAATGCTCGTCACGCTGCCCTTTGTCTTGCTGCTCCTCGATTTCTGGCCTTTGGGGCGCCTCCGATTCTCGATTCTCAACTCTCAACCCTCAACCCTTTGGCGTCTGCTCCGCGAGAAACTGCCTTTCTTCGCCTTGGCCCTCGCCGCCAGCATTGTCACCTACCTCGTGCAGCGGTCGGGTGGCGCGGTTTCCTCCCTCGAACTCCTCCCCATTCACTCGCGCATCACCAATGCCCTGGTCGCTTACTTCCGCTACCTCTCCCTAGCCCTGTGGCCCGCCCAGCTCGCTGTCGTCTACCCATACTCCAGGCACTTGGCGGCTGCTTCGGTCATCGCCGCCGCCCTGTTGCTGGCTGGCGCGTCCGGGTTCTTCCTTTCGCGTGTCCGGCGCCAGCCCTATTTGGTCGTCGGCTGGCTCTGGTTCCTGGGCACCCTCGTCCCCACCATTGGTCTTGTCCAGGTCGGCCCGCAATGCATGGCCGACCGTTATACCTACATTCCCAGCATCGGCCTTTTCCTGCTCATCGTGTGGGGCTTGGACGCGCTGCTGGACCCCTGGCCGCCCAAACGCCGTAATAGTGGCAGCGGCATCCTGCCGCTCACGGGATTGGACGCGCTGCTCGACCCCTGGCCGCCCAAACGCCTGTGCTTGCCCGTGGCCGGCACCCTCGCCCTCGCCGCCTGTTTGGCTTGCTCCTGCCGTCAACTGACATACTGGCAGGACAGCGAAAGCCTCTTTCGGCACGCCATCGCCGTCACCACGGACAACCACATCGCCCACATCAATCTCGGAAAAGCCTTGCTGGAGCTGGGCAACCCGGATGAGGCCGTCGTCCATCTTGCCAAAGCCGTCCGCCTCACCCCCGACGACCCGGAAGCGCAATACAACCTGGGCACAGCGTTGGTGATGCAAGCCAAACCGGATAAGGCCATCGCTTGCTTCTCGGAAGCGCTGCGCCTCAACCCCGACTATGGCGATGCTCACGGCAACCTTGGCATCACCCTGATGCGCCAGGGCAAACCCGATCAAGGCAGTGCTCACCTTGCCGCCGCCGTGAAGCTCAAACCGGATGATCCCCAGCTCCACTGCAACCTCGGCCTCGCCCTCCTCGAGTTGAACCGCCCGCGCGAAGCCGCCGACCAGTTCTCCCAAGCTCTCCGCCTCAACCCGGACTCCGCAGGCACCCATTACTATCTGGCCCTCGCCCTGGTCCGCCAGGACCAGCCGCAGCAAGCCCGGCTCCATGTCCAGAAAGCCATCGAACTCGCCACGAAGGCATCCCCGCATCCCGACGCGCTGCAGAAGCAAATTGAGGAACTCAGGCAGAGGCTTGCCTCCCTCCCTCCCTCTGCTTCCCCCGGATCTCCTTGAAACAATGGCCGGACATCTCACACTTGCCAATGCAGAAGCCTGACTCAAATTATTCCGCTGCCTCCACATGGGGTGGGGTGGGAGGCTTTTGTATCTGCTTGCTCCTGGCGGCCGCAGGGATTGCGCTCTTCTGGCCAGTCGTGGGCTATGATTTCATCGCCCTTGACGACGCTGTTTACTTTGCTGAGAACGAGCATGTTCTTGCGGGTCTGACGTGGCACAACTTGGCGTGGGCCTTTCAGTCAACCCTCGACGCCAGTTGGTATCCCTTGAGCTGGTTGTCGTTCATGCTCGATGCCGAGCTCTTTGGACGCGGCTCGGCTGGGCCTCATTTGACGAATATGCTGCTGCATGTCGCAAATGGGATTCTGCTCTTTCTGCTTTGGGAACGGTTGACGGGATCGCTTTGGCGCAGTGCTTTGGTAGCCGCCTTGTTCGTCCTGCATCCGCTCCACGTCGAATCAGTCGCGTGGGTGTCGGAACGAAAGGACGTGCTAAGCACCTGCTTCGGTCTGCTCGCGATGATCGCTTACGTCAGCTACGCGCAAGGCAGGGGGCAGAAATCCGAAATCCGAAACCCGAAGCCGGAAGGCGCGGCGTGGGCCGCGGTGCCAGTTTCGGCGTTCGATGTTGGATGTTCGATGTTCGGTGTTCGAGTCCCCTCTTCTATCTTCTATCTTCTATCCTTGGGCTTCTTCGCCCTGGGCCTGCTAAGCAAGCCGATGTTGGTGACGCTGCCGTTCGTAATGTTGCTTTTGGACTACTGGCCAATGAAGAGAATGCAGAATGCAGAATGCAGAATGCAGAAACCCGAGGCCCCCGACACGCCCCACGTTTCACGTTTCACGT
>CAIWJG010000642.1 GCA_903912925.1 uncultured Verrucomicrobia subdivision 3 bacterium
AGAGGTACTACGGGGAGACTGCGGCGGGATTCGCCTACGGTCAGCCAGCGGTTGGGGAAAGTAACGATCTTCCATCCCTACACCTGGCAAGCAGCGTTCTAAGTCTTGGGCAGAATGACCGTGACCCGGCCGACACGCCGCGTCAGCACCGGCCCTTTGGCTTGCTTCTTCTTGGACTCATCCTCCGGCGTCGTATCCTTGGCGAGTTGTTGTGTGGTGTCGCTGCTCGCCTGTTGGGCGGCGGCCGCGCTGGTCGAGGTGGTGGCGGCGGTGGCACCCAGGGTGGAAGTGGCTGCCGCTCCGCCGATGGAAACGTTTTGGCCCATCACCGCGGCGGTGACTCCCCCGCCGCCGGAGGCATTCACCCCGCCCACCCCAATGACGGTGCCGGAAACCGTCCCAGCGGTGGCGGTCACATTCGCGGTGCCGCCCGAGAGCAGGGTCCCGCTGAAGCTCTGGACGGCATTGATGTTGGCGTCCTGGCGCGAAACGATCATGCCCTTGATGCTGCCCTCGGCGGTGATATTGACGGTGCCGCCAATGACACCCCCCGAGCCAAGATCAACGTTGCCCGCATGGCCCCCCGGCGTCCCCGCGCTCAAGGTAATCGTCGGGCCGGGGCCCACATTGCCATTCAAGGCAAACTGCTGGATGCCGCCCAAGGTCGAGACGATGTCGCCCTCCGGCGTCTCGACAGTGATATTCCCGGGAAGCCCAGCGCTCCCACTCACCTGATACTGGATCGTTGGGGAGATAGCCATAATCCCGCTGCCGAACGGCCTTGGGTTGGCGATTGAGTCAGTGACGGGGCTGTTGGCCGAGTCGAGACGAATTACCGGCACAATCAGAACGGAATTGGCGCCGTTCCCCGCGTTGACGGTGCCATGTTCTGACCTCACAAAAACGTCCCCACCGTTGAAGGTGGCAATCCGGGCGCCCCCAACATTGATATCCTGGCCAGCATCGACTCTCACGCCGCTGCCGCCCGAGGTGAAGATGCCGTAGCAGACGTTCGCCCCTGCGGGAATTAGGGCGAAGTTTCCCTGGCTCAGATACAATCCACCCCCACAGTTTACCGTGACATCACCGCCATAAATCGAGGCAATGGTCGAGCTCAGCATGGTGATGTCCCCGGCGACATTCACGTGAACCGCCGCTCCGGAAGGGGTCCAGGCAGCCAGGGACGCATAATCCACTGGGTTATAGGCGGAACCGATTCCCCAGGACATAATGCCGCCGCTGCTGCCCAGATTCATCGACGCGGCCCTAATGTTGAGTTGCCCCGGGCCGCCGATCTGAAAACCGGCGGGCTGGGATTGCGCATCTTTAGCTGAATACAGGCTTTGGTCATACAGTCGCTGAAGCGTGGAGGGAGGGACAAAGCTGGCGGTCGTAGTCGCGAAATAGGAATTGCCGTTGGCATCTTTCTGGATTACGACGTGCCCGAGCGGGTCCAACTGCAGGATGGGTATCGCGGTCTGGTTCAGGGCGCTCAGAACGCTCTGCCTCATCTGGTATTGAAACCCCAGTTGCCCCGTGGCCGAGTCATAAACAAACCCCGGGTTGGCATTGGGATCGTAGCCTGGCTGGATGGTATAACTGTCACGCAAAACCAGTCGCACATGCGAAAAGGCGTAGGCTGTCTGCTGTGCGGGGGTCATTAGCAGCACGTCCGGTGGGAGCGCGAGTGAGACGTTTGGATTCACCAGCAGAGAGAAAATGCCATCCCAGGCGGACGGGTTTAGCGGATTAGCGCCCTGGATATGTTGCGACACCGTGGTGAACGTGTAAACCGGAGAATAACTGATTTTGCCGGCCACAGTGACGGACGTGACGTCAGCGGAATGAAGATTCTGGCCCAGGAGACTGGCGTTGAACAGGTCGCCGCCGACAGTCATCTGGGTGGCCTTGGTCGTACGCACGGTCACGTTGTTGACGCTGCCCGAAATGTTAATCTCCACCGGATTCGGGTTGTTCAGTTCGGGCGGCGTGGCGGCGTGGTCGCTTAGGCCGAACGTGCCAAAGACTCCGGAGGAAGGAAAGGGGTCCCACTGCTTGGCCCCGCTGTCGGACATCGAGAGCGTATAAGTATGCACATTAAGCGGGTCGTAGGGATCCTGGTAGCTCTGAAAGTTGCCCCCGTTCAAAGTGGTGATGTGCAGGTTGCCAAGAGGTGACGGAAACAAGATCACATCCGTGTCTATAACGAAACCACCCGCGCCGGCGGTGACGTTCAGCGTGGGGGGGAAAAGGAAAGGAACACTGATTCCCGGGGCGGAGGGAATGCCATGCGGCGCCCCCGCGCCGGTGATCTCGACAGATTGGCCGGCCTGAAGAGTAACCGAAGCAGACGGGTCGTAATCGAAGAGGTGGTATCCGGCATACCCGGCTACGCTTCCAGCGTGGTCATCGAACACTCCATTGGGGTTGCGGATGTCCTGCACATAAATGCTTCCGTTGGGCGCCGAGATATTCCAACTTCCCTTCACCAGGCTGAGGGCGAAGCCGCCACTGGTGGTGGGCGGGCCGATGTTCCCCGCCGCCGTGATGGCGCCGATCCCGTTGGCCAGCACGTAATGCCCGGACACGTCTCCCCCGGCGTTGATGGTGACGTTGCCCGGCTGAGAGCCGAAGGCCCCGGTACCGCCATCGTACTGGGCGTTATTATAGTCGTATTGGAGCGGGAGGTAACTGGTGACATTGCCGCCGGCGGTGATCGCGACATCGCCGCCGGCATAAGTGCTGATCCCGCCCAAACTGGGGGAGACTTTGTAATACGGCGCCGCTCTTTGGCCAAAAAGGTAACCCCGGTAGTTGCCGCCGGTATTCACATCGCCAAACTCCGCAGTCACGCTGATGCTCCCGCCACCCAGGGTGCGTATGCCGTTGTTTCCCACCGACCCCGACCCGAGCGGATCGGCGGGACCGGGATTGACGATCACCTCGTTCGCCGCCCAGAGATTGATATTGCCGTTGAGAGCCTGGATGTATGAACCGCCGCGCAGGTAAATCCCATCGCTGCCGACTTCAGGGCGGGAAGTCAGATCGTGCGTGCCAGCCGACAGGGTCACGCCCCAATTATTGCCGGCCAGAATCGCGGAGCCATTATTCAGAGTGATGTTATTCCCCGCGGTCAGGGTCAAGAGCGCCGCTGCGCCCGGGTCGGCGAGGGTCCAGACCGTGCTGAGGGTGATGTTGTGGTCCGCTTCGAGGCTGATCTCATAAAGGCCGTTATTAAGGATGGGGGTCAACGAGTTGACGAAAGCGTCGTTGAGTGTGAGATCGTAAGGGTCGAGGGTGAGCTTGCCGCCGAGAAAACCGCTAGCCGCGCGAGCGTTGATCGTCGATTGGATGGGGCCGAGGTTCGCCGCGGAGATCTCCAACTGGCCGCCGTTGCCGCCCTGGGCTCCGCCGGAGATGTTGAGGGTCGAGGTCGGCTGGTCTGAAAAGGTATTGCCGGATTTAATGGTGACGGCTCCCCCGGGGCTGACGCCCTGGCTGTCGCCTTGGGCGGAGACGATGGAATTGGCGCCCAGATTGATGGCATCGCTGGCGACCAACTCTATCACCCCATTGACTTCGCGCACGGAATTCGCTTGAACGAGCCCGCCCTGGTTGACGACTTGCGCACGCATGGCGATGGTCCCGGCGTCGGCGATTAACCTGCCCGAATTATCCACCGAACCTTCAGGGAGAGTGACCGTAGCGCTTAAGCCCCGCCCGTCGGGGCGCTCGGATACGAGGACCTGTTTGCCGGCGTAGAGACCGATGCTGCCTTGCGGGGCCGAAATGGCGCCGTGGTTTTCGATGTTATGGGCGATGAGGAAAGCTGAGCCACCATTCCCCACGTTGATCTGGCCATAATTGATAATGCTGGCCGTGGGAGGGGGCGCATTGAACTGCCAGGCGCCACCGCCGGAAAGGTCCGGCGGAGGGCAGGGAGCGGTAGTCATCAGCAAGCCATGGGCGTTGAGCACGGCCTGGCCGCCGATGAAAAAGCCCGCCTGGTTTTGCAGCACCACGTAGCCGTTGGCGTTCAGGGTGCCGAGCATCTGTGAGGGGTTGGAATCGTTGATCTGGTTCCAGACCACCGAGGAGGAGGACGGCTGAAGGAAGGTGGTGGTTTGGCCAGCGCCAATATTGAAGCTTTGCCAGTTTATGAAGGTGCGGTCCGAGGTTTGGATAGTGAACTGCGAACCCTGGGTGCTGAAGGAGGCGCTGCCCTGGCTAACGGTGCCGCCAAGAGGATTGGCCTGAACGAAGGCCGCGGGCAGGCCACAGGCCAGCAGCAGGACCATGGCCCATCGTGCCCGAGACGCGCGACTATGCGGAAGATCAATCATAAGTTCCCAAGTAGTTGCAGCTTGGCATTCGCCGAACCGACGGGCAAGCCGTGCCGTGTTAAATTACGGTTACAAAAGTCAAAACTGAGCGCTCAGGCTAAAATTGAAGCGCGGTTGGTATGCCTGACCGGTGCCAGCGGTTAGCAGCGGCCAGGAAAAGAGCAAGCGGGCTTCCCAATTGGCGCCGATGGAGGCTACGCCGCCGAAACCGGTGCCCCAAAGCGCGGTGCTGGCCTGGCGACTGTGTGGATCAAGCAGATAAGCCTCGCCATATTCCATATAGACCGAGCCGCGCACCGTGAGCGGGTGATTGCGATAAACCAAACCAATCACCTGGGGCGGTGTCTTTTGTTCGATACCCACCCACCAGCCCGTATCCCCAAGCACAGCCCCTTCCTGGTAGCCCCGCACACTACCCACGCCCCCAAGCCCATATTGCTCATTACTGATCAGTGGTTCGGAAGCCCATTGCCCTTCCCCATGGAGCGACAATACCCAATTCGTGTGGATCAGGAAGTCGCGGGATAGGGTTGGGCTGAGAATGAGCCAGTGGCCACTCGCTTCTGAAGAGCCAGCTATAGTCTCAACGTTGCTAACAGAACCCGAATACCAGGCATTGGCACTGAGACCGAGGCCGAAGGCGGTCACGCCCAAGGGGTCGCGCAAGCTCGCATCGTAGCGGAGCGCCAACGGCAGGTAGTCCAAAGCCTGGACCGTCGCCGGCACGGGCGAATTAATCGTCGAAACATTGATGTTGGTAATCACATGGCCCGGATTGGAAATGGTATCAAGGATCTCGCTGGTCAGGGTGAAGCTGTTGGTCTTGTAGTTGCTCTGCTGATATTCCTTGTAGTCGAAGCCCGTGGAAAAGCCAGACTGGAATTGGGCGGTGCTGTATGAGGGGAGGCTCAGGCGAGCCCCCAGGGCGCTGTTGATAGTGATCCCCTGCTGCACGTCGTTCCGATCCAGGGAGGTGCCGTTGGTGTTGAAGAGGTTCTTGGAATACACGGTCGTAACGCCCGTGTCGATGGTTGATCGGCTGGCATAGAAGTTCAGCTCGGGCCGGCCGGACGAGGCGGGCAAGCGGAATTTACGGCTTGCTTCATCGTAACCGAAATTGCCGCCCGGCGCGGCGATCTGGTTTTCAATCGGGCCGAATCCTCCCAAGGGCAACCGGTAGAATCCACCATAGTTGGCTACCGCGGGTTGGTCGTAGAAGTTCCACGATTCTCCAGCTTTGTAATATTCAGGTGAGAAGCTGTATTGCAGGCCAATAGAGTGCTCGAGTTGCCAGAGGTTCTGGTAGCTCGCGGAGGCGTTGATCCGCAAATCCGGCGTGCCGGGGGAGCTTACGTTGTTGAAATCAACTTTGGCGTGCAGCGGTAACCGGTCCTTGACCTGGAGGCGGAGGGTAGTGGTGTTTTCCTGGAGGCCCGGCTCAAGCACTGGATAGATCTGCCGGTCCTGGTTGGCGTTCGCCCGGTCCAGCTCGGCTTGAAACACCGGTCCAACCAGGATCATATTGGTGTGCAATCCCGGCAACGCTCGCATGACATTGTTCGAGCTGAAGTAATGGTTTTGGGTCACGAGGATCTCGGCCAAACGCCCCTGAAAAACGCGGATCTTGACGATGCCGTTGGTGAGCTGCTGAGGTGGTATCGTGACGTTCACGGTCGGATAGCCCCGGTTGCGGTACTCCATCTGCAGGTCGGACGCGGCTTGCGTGATGTCAGTCAACGCCACGTTGGTGCCGGTGCGCTTGGCGAAGATGGACATCAGGGTGTCCGTGGAAAGCAGCGTGTCGCCCTTGATTTCATAAGCGTGCACGACGAAAACCGGCGAGGCGTTGGTCTTAACCGCAGCCGGAGCGTTGGTGGCGGGATGCGTCGTCGCGGCGAGTATCGAGCCAGCTCCCGCGTCGCGGGCCGAAAAACAAGGCTTGCCGGAGATCAAGACCTGCACGAATGCCCCCTGGTAAACGTGCATAGTAACGATGCCGTTCGTGATTTGCTCTTGGGCAATGGAGATGTTCGCCCTCGGGTAGCCCCGCTTCTGATACTCCGACAGGAGGTCCGAGGCCGCTTGCACGATCCGTTCCAGGCCAATATTCGTCCCGGTGTACTGGGAAAGCATGGGAGCCAGAGTGTTGGTAAAAACCAAGGGGTCGCACTTGACGACGTAAGCTTGGACCTCGAAGCGTGGAGTAGCGTTGGTGCCCGGGACGACCGGGGTGTGCGCGGCGGCGACGGTGTTGGTCGCCTGGGAAGGGGATTCGGCAGCCGGCAGGCTCGCGGCCAAGGCGGCGCCGCAGCC
The DNA here is from genome assembly GCA_903912925.1 of uncultured Verrucomicrobia subdivision 3 bacterium. Classification (GTDB taxonomy): domain Bacteria; phylum Verrucomicrobiota; class Verrucomicrobiia; order Limisphaerales; family UBA8199; genus PALSA-1440. The sequence continues at coordinate 6,657 of CAIWJG010000642.1, forward strand.
GAGCGCGAAGAGTTGCCAACGCCAGGCCAGGCGTCCAAAACGATGGCCAGGAAAGGTGCCTCCGGGCTGTCGCCCGGATTTCATCTTCCCGTCTCGCGGGCGCAACTCGCCTGGACTCCTGTTAAAGCAACTCTCAGACATCAAGGTTAGGTTTTCAGTTGGGTGAAAGGTGGGGGATTTCTGTTACGGATCGGCGACGGAAGTGTGACAAATGTGAAACGAAACCAAGAGCAGACTGGACTGCGCGCGGAAGGAACCCAGCTTGACCGAATCGCGCATCCTATCAAAAAGTTTCAGAGTTGTAAAGCAACCGCCATGTGCTCGTAACATCGCCTCTTTAGTTTGGTCGCTCTCGGAACCAGTCTGCCTGCGGCTTCGGGTGCCACGGTGCGGGGCGGACGACCGACACGGAACCTCGTCGGATCAGTATTGATCCCGATTGGGCGGGTCCAAAGAGAGCGGAATGTGAATAAATCAGTTCGTCCTAGTCCCGGACCAAGCGGCTCTCATGAGCCACACTTGGTCATCGGCCAGATAGCCTTGCTGCCCGGCGGTGAGTGGTCACCGCAGTTGCCCGGGTGGCTGGTCATCCACGTGAGCGCCGGGGTAGGTTATTGGCTGGACCCGCGTATGAACCAGGAACTTCAGACGGGGGCGGTCGTGCTTCGCTCCGACCAGGCCCGCGGCTATTTTCGGGCCAGCCAGTTGGAGGAACTGCGGTTGCACTTCTTCCGCGTGGAACCCAGGAAACTGACCGGACTGGTGAGCCTGGCGGACCAAACGATTATGCAAAACGCTGCGGTGGACGAGAAGTTCTTCCTGCGTATTCTTCCCCCTAACGCGCAGCTCTCCGACAAGTTCAGCAGGTTCGGATTCGAGAATACGGGCAATAGTTTTCCGGCGCGCGTCCAATTGCTCCAATTGTTCCTCGAGGTGTTTGGCGGCAACTTTCAGCCGCCACCGACCGACGTAACCGAACTCTTTGACGCCCGAGCACGCCTAAAACAGATGCTCCACCAAACGCCCGTATCCGAATTGCTTGAACTCAGCTTTCCCAAGTTGGTGAGCCAAACGCGATGCTCGCCGCGGCACGTGAGCCGCCTGTTCAAGGAGTTGGTCGGTGTGTCCTTTAGGGAAAAGCAAGCCGAGCTTCGCCTGACGCGAGCCAGTGAATTGCTGACCACCACGGATTCCAAGGTGGTGGATGTGGCGATGGAAAGCGGCTATCAATCCTCGAGTTTGTTCAGCGCAATGTTCAAACAGCGCTTTGGGACCAGCCCCGCAAAATGGCGCGAGCGGGCCAGGCGGTGCAAACTCGTCAAACAGCCCAGGCGATTGCGTGTCGTGGCCTGACCCGCGGGCGCGCCATTCGGTTAGTTACTTAGGAGTCCGCAGCATACACTACACCCAAAGCCGCCGAGGCTTCTCCCTCTCCCCTTCCGAAGGGGTGAGGGCTGGGGTGAGGGGTTGCTCGGTGTCGTCTATCCCGCGGTCTTGGCAGTAAACACGCTTGCGAGGCGCGGCGCGGCTTGGACCACGTCACCAGTTTTGGCCACTTGTAACCCATTTGTAACAATTACGGGAGGCGCTTTCCCATAAACTAGCCTGGTCTTATGGACATCACGCGTCGCCAACCCATTTGTTGCGGTCGCCCAGCCTGCTGCCCGGGCTGCGCCGGCCTGGTGCCAGCGTGCTTTTACCAAGAACCCAGAAGAAGACCATGACCAACATTGCATTCTCACCCTTCTTTGCCAGCGGCGCCTTGCGCTTCGCGTTCGAAAAGGCCACCACGGAAGGGAAGTTGACCATTTGCGCGCTAATCATTCTCTCCGTTTTCAGTTGGACGGTCATCATCACTAAATCCCGGCAGCTTTACCGCGCGCGCAAGGCGGCCAGGAAGTTCTTCAACGCCTACCGCGAGACCAGAGACCCCTTGGAGCTCGCCCGCCGTGGAGACGAGTTCGACGGCGCGCCCGCATACGAGCTCTATTATACCGGGGCGGAAGAAGTGGAGTACCACTTGAAGAACAATCCGGTGCGGATTGAGCACGTCAAGAGCCTGGCCACCGGCAGCAGCCCGTCTGCCGGCAACGCGGAGACCGACATCCTGGCGCGCCAGATCACGACCAAGATCAGCGCGGGGTCTTTTGACCAGGTGCGGGTCTCCTTGGAACGGGCGGCGAGCCAGCAGGGCCTGGCGCTGGAGAAGGGCATGATTATTCTCTCTACGGCGGTGGCCGGTGGGCCGTTCATCGGCCTGCTCGGCACCGTGTGGGGCGTCATGGAAACCTTCTCCGGCATCGCGCGCGCCAACGCCGCCAGCCTCACGGCCATGGCGCCGGGCGTGGCCGGCGCGCTCATCGCGACGGTGGTCGGCCTCTTCGTCGCCATCCCCGCCATGTTTGCTTATAACTACATGGTTACGATGGTGCGCGCCATCACGCAGGAGTTGGACGCGTTCGCCAGCGAATACGCCACGGCCATCGAGCATAAGTACGTGGATAACCGCTCGATGGTGGACGAGCTGCGCGAAGTGCTGCGTCCGGAAGTGAAAGAGCCCTCCTTCCGAGAGCCGGCCTTTCGCGAATGATCACAGCAGCCCATGAAGAAATTTTCCAAGGGCACTCACCACGCGCTGGCGGAGCTGAACATCACGCCGCTGCTGGACCTGGCCTTCGTGCTCCTGGTCATCTTCATCATTACCACCACGCCCATTGTGAACGATCTCGACATTGATCTCCCCGCCGCCGCCAAGCGGCCGAAGGACCCGAAGTCGAAAGTGAACTACGTCACCGTCGAGAGCAGCGGCCACATGTACTTGGGCAAGGAAGAGGTCGATTTCGCCGCGTTGCAGGAGAAGTTGGTGGGCTTGCGCCTGGAAGATCCCGATTTGAACGTGGTCATCCGCGGCTCGGCAAAAACCAAATACCAGAACATCGTAAGCGTCATGGACGTCTTGCAGCAAGCCAACGTCGGCAAAGTCAACCTCGCTACTGAACCTTACCCTGACGGGACCGCAAAGAAGGAGTGATTGATATGATTCAACAACGCAAGAAACGCAATTCGTCGAAGGTCAACCTGACCATTTCCTTCGTCTTTCACGGCGTACTTATTGTCGTCGTTTTCTTCTTTGCCGCCCGCGAGGGCCTGGTCGGCAAGAAGCTTAAGCAGCTCGCGGTGACGATGGTTCCCAAGGAAAAGAAACCCGAGCCGCCCAAGGAGAAGCCCCCGGAGCCGAAAGCAGAAACCGCCAAGACCGACCAGGCGCCGAAAATGGCTATTCCACAGCCCAAAGCGGAGACCGTGTCGGCCGCGCCGCCGCCGCCCGCCGTGGAGTCCGCGCCTATGGCTGCGCCTCCCGCAGCGAGCCTGCCGGCGTTTGATTTCAGTGACGGCGCGAAGGAAGTCCAAACTATTTCCGACCCAAACGGCATTTACAAAGCGCTCATCGAGCACTCACTCCGCTCGCGCTGGAATCGCCCTGAGGACCTTGCGGATGAGGCCTTTGTCGCGGAAGTGGAACTGAGCGTGGATGCGAAGGGCCGAGTGACTGATTCCCGCTGGCTCAAAGGCTCAGGCAACAAGCGCTGGGATGACTCTGTCAAGGCGGTCGTCGCCGAGACCAAGACTCTCACTCGTCCGCCGCCCAAAGGTTTTCCCCAGACCTTCCCGGTGCGTTTCGACGTGGAGACCAGCCGGACCGAGCCCGTGATTCAGCTTAGCAGCCAGTGAAGAAATTCTCCAAAGGCCACCACAGCTCGCTTAACGAGCTGAACATCACCCCGCTGCTGGACCTGGCCTTCGTGCTGCTGGTGATCTTCATCATCACCACGCCGCAGTTGTCGAACGATTTGGAGATGAACCTGCCTTCGCCCAAGAAGGATAAGCCAGCCTCCCCGCCTCCGAAGATCCACCGCATAACCGTGGAAGCCAGTGGGCGCATCGCCCTGAATGACCAGACGGTGCAATTGCCGGCGCTCAAAGAAATGCTGGTGGCGATGAAGACCAGCGAGCGCGACCCCACCGTGGTCGTCCGGGGCGCTGCTGAGGTTGATTACAGTCGCGTGATCAGCGTCCTGGATCTTTTGCAGCAGGTGGACATTACCAAGGTCGGCCTCGCTACCGAAACGGCGCATTAATGACCGCCCGGGCGCTTACCGAACACACCAGGTTTCGCCCCATCAGTTCACGCCCATGTCAGATGCACACCAGTCGCTGGACCGAATGACGGGAAGCGCGGGTTTGCTGCTGTTCCAATCCGGGCATCACTGGCGCGCTCCTGGCCATCGGTCGGCTTTGCGTTCGGCAACACTGTTGCGATGATGAAGAGTCTCCGTTTGATAATCCTGACCACGCTGCTGGCAAGCAGCAGCGCCGTGCCAATCCATGCCCAGGATAGGGTGTCGTTATACCTTTCGATCAGCGGCGCCGGCAGTGTTTTACCGCTGACAAATGGCCAGTCGTTGGCAGTTGGCCAAGGCTATAACATGGTAGCCAGTCCAGGCGCTGGTTTCGCGTTCAGTAGTTGGCAGCCTGTCAATGTCTTTACGACGACTACATTCCTCGTCGATACGAATGGGAGCACTAATGCGCTGGTTTCAGTGGTTGGCTCGCCGGTTCCAACCTTCATCAACCAGCCGTCATTGAATTTCGTCATGCAGCCGGTTGTCGTAGTCATTGATAATCCTGGGGTGTTGAAGATCACCCGCGGCAGTGGGTGGCAGGCTAATTTCGAGCCAGTTGTCCTGAGCCTTGAACTCGGTGCCTCCGCAGTGGTCGTAACCTGGACGAACTCATCGTACACTTTGCAATCGGCTACCGCCCCCCTTGGTCCTTACACAAATATCTCTGGGGCCATGAGTCCGTACACAAACAACATCTCCGGACCAGCGCAGTATTTTCGATTGGTATCACAATAGCTGCCGGGAAATGAGGACATGACCAGAAAGCCGAAGGCGCTCCGGCCAGGCAGTGATTGCTGGGTGAGGCAAGAGAGTGTTTTTGCCGCACTCGCTCTTCATGACGTGCGGGTGCGCGGCGACAGCGACGCCCCCCTGGTTGTGGATCTGGGCCACAATCTCCACGAAGACCAGCAGTAGATGAGGGGAACGGCCTTGGGGTGCACGCCACGGTTCAAATCCAGGTGCGAAGTCCGATGATCCCGAAACAGGCGAGATACAAGGTGGCCAGAGAAAGGAGGATGGACGTCAACAGGCTGTGGGTATAGGCCCAACGATTCATCCCCCTCCGATCCACCCCGATCGACGCCAGGAGAGAGGCCACGCTGAAGGCTGCGAAAGCCCACGTCGAGGCTGTCAAGCCCATGGACCACCAGGTTCGATGGCCCAGTCGAGCGATGAGGTCATCGCCACCGAGCATGATGATGCCGATGAACGCTCCGAGGGCAAGCACCGCAAGAAGCGGCAGGACTCGGACATGAAGGTTCGGCACCTCCTTCATGCGTCGGAACGCCCACCGAGTACCCCACACCAGAGCGAATAGCGGAACACTCACCACGGCGACGATGAAAAGTGTCGTGAGCACGATCCTCGTCCAGGCCCTGAGCGCGCTGATCTTTCGCATGGTGCCACCGCTAGTCTGGAAGATTCGGCCCGCTTCCGTCTCCATCAGAACAACATCAGCCGCCCCTTTCTTCTCACCGCGGAATCGAGGGCCCCCGACAGACAGGTAGGTCTCGGTCCAGGTCACGAAGCTGAGCCGAAGTTTGTCCCCGTCGAGCGACACGTGGAAAAGACCCAAGATCGGGTCGATAAACGCCATCATCTGCTCGCGCGGGTTGTCCCCCTGGTACCATCCAGAGTAGTCCTGCTGGAGACGAAGCGGGATCGGCTGTGCCACAGGAAGGGTGGGGCGGGACAGGTCCCGGGTTATGAAGGCCTTGAGTTCCTTGCCGATCTTGTCGAAGGCCTCCCCGTTGCCCGAGTTGATCGAGAAGAAGTAACCCACGCCCTGCTCCGGCAGGTAAGCCATCTCGGAAAGCCCTCCATCGACACCCCCGTTGTGGCCGTGCCAGACGAATCCCAGGTCGTCCAGGGTGGTGTAGTTGTGAAGACCGTAGCCGGTCTTCAGGCCCCCCTGGGCACCCCAGTACGTGGTTGGGGTTTCCATGCGAACAATTGAAGATTCCGAGAGGATTTGCCCCGCGGCCCCTTCGCCACGGCGAAGGAAGAAGCGCAGGTAGGCGCCCATCTCCCGGGCGCTGGCATTGATGGACCCGGCAGGCCGCATCGCGATGTGCCAATAGGGATAGGGCGTGCGTCCATCCTCGTGATAGAGCTTCGTGAGGAGCGCCTGGGTCCGCGGAGAGAGCAGGTAGTCCGCGGTGGGCATTCCGATAGGCTTGAAGAAATTCCCCTCGACGTAGTCCTCGAAGCGCTGCCCCGTGACCTTCTCGACGACGGCGGCAACCACCGCGGGACCAGAGTTGCAATAGGAGGAGCGGGTGCCGGGACGCCAGCGAGACGTTCGGGATTCGGGGCATAAGGCCAAACCTTCGCCCAGGCTGGCCGGCTTCGGATCGTTGTGCGCGTACTCCTTGAGGTGCCAGTCGTCCCATCCCGTGGTGTGCTCCAGCAGATGGACCACCCGGATGGGGTCCGTCGCTTCCCAAGGGTTGGAGAACTGCACGTCGGGCACCAAGCTATGAACGGGCGCCTCCAGCTTGAGGCGTCCTTCCTCCACCAGTTTGAGGGCGGCAAGAGCCGCGAAGGTCTTCGAGATCGAACCGATGCGGAACAGAGTGTCCGGCGTGGCAGCTTTGCCCTCGGCAACATCGGCTTTGCCAATGCCGGCAATCCAGACGATGCCGTCCCGATTTGCGATGACCATGCCTGCTCCAGGAACCTTGCGCTCGGTCAGAATCTTCGTAATCCGCTGTTCCAGCTCCGAGGTTGATTTCGCGGGAATGACGGGTCTGTCCGGTTCGGCCGCAATCGCCGCCGCAGTGATAAGGATTGCGGCCGGGCCGAGAAAACGTGCGGCAGAGAGCCTCCTGGCATTCATCAGGGATAGAACTCGGTTATTGGCGCGCCCGCTTGTACTGGCACTGCGCGGGCGACGGAGAATTGCTTCTCGCTCGCATTCATCCTGCACACAATTGGCCAGCCGAGGATGACCTTGGCAAGCACCAATTCCTGCCGGTTTGTCCCCCTAAGCTTATCCACCTGATATTCGCTTATGCTCTGCACAGAACCAAGCTTCCGTCCGACGCCCGGTCCGCCGAAGTCAGGTCGCGGCGCGCAGGTTTCCCAGAGATCAGGCCTCTGGCCGCGGGTGAACCGGGCTTACGCGGGTGAAGTCCTCTTCACCGGTCGCTCCCGCTCTGCTGGTGCGGGAAACGGCATATGCCTCTCCAAACCCAAGTCGTTCGACTTGGCGTTCAATCTCGTGCCAAGCATTGGCCGTCCCTTTGAAGACAATAGTGTCACGGCGCTCAAGATGAGGCCGCAATTCGTCGTCGCTCAGGAGCCGAGTATAGACGCACTTCATCGCTGATTAGGCATTACTAACCTGAGGCTGTAACGGCTAGCTCCTCTACCGCAAGCCTGCGATTGTTACATTTTGGGAGGCCAGCGGAAGCTGCCTTGGACGGGCGAGGGACCTTGCTTCTGTCTTTTCTCTTCTCTCCAGACGACGCGAAACAGCAGAATGCTGGTCAGGCTGACGATTCCTGTCAGCACCGCAGCCCAAATAGCGGGCGCGCTGACGCCTCCTTGAAGCAGAAGGACCAGCGCGACGGTTGCGCCGATCACTTGGGCTTGGCCGAGAGCGAGGCGAAGGATGGCTCGCCTGAGCGGCTGAACAGCTTCCTTCTTTGGGTGGGCATGCATGGTCCCGACAATCCGACCACCAGGCGTGTCAGCCGTAGCGTCCTTCGATATACTCGGCGGTCTTGGGGTGCGTCGGCTTCAGAAACAGCTCCTCGGTGCGGCTGTGCTCGATGATCTCGCCCAGCAGCATGAAGATACACTCGTCACTCGCGCGACGTGCCTGGGCCATGTTGTGCGTGACGATAACAATCGTATAACGTCCCTTCAAGCCGAACATCAGTTCCTCAATCGCCCGGGTGCCCTCGACGTCCAGCGCTGAGCAGGGCTCGTCCATCAGGATGAGACGCGGCTTGAGGGGCAGCAGTCGGGCGATGCACAGCTTCTGCTGCTGCTCAAGCTGCAGCGAGGTGCCTTTGGCATCGAGGCGGTCTTTAAGGTCATTCCAAAGCCCCACCTCGGTCAGCGCGGTCTCCACGGCCTGATCCAGCGTTGAGCGCTTCAGGTCCTTGCGCTCACTGTGGATGCGCAGGCCGAAAACCACGTTCTCATAGACCGAGATGGGCAGGGGATTGGGCCGCTGAAAGACCATGCCTACCGATTTGCGCAGCTCGATCAGAGAGACGTCCGGATCGTAGATGTTCTTTCCCAGAATCCTGGTCTCCCCCGTGGTCGTGACATAGCCGTAGCGCTCGTTCACGCGGTTGAAGCACCGCAGCAGCGTCGTCTTCCCGCAGCCCGACGGGCCGATGAGCGACGTGATCAAGCCCTCCTTGATGGTAACGCTCACATCGATCAGCGCCTGGAATTTCCCGTACCACAGGTTCAGGTCACGCGTCGTGATGCAGGGCTGGAGGGAATCGCTCATCCGAAAATCCCGTTCACGTATTCGTAGGTCTGCCGGTTGCCGGGGTGATCGGAGAAGATGACCTCACTGCGGTCCAGTTCCACAATGGCCCCTTTCCAGAGGAACAGGGTGCGGTCGGCCAGCCGGCGCGCCTGCTGGGTGAGGTTGGTGACCAGGATGATGGTCATGTTCCGGCGCAGTTCCTTGAGCACGTCCTCGATGCGCATCGTGGTGACCGGGTCAATGGCGATGGAGAACTCGTCCAGGCACAGGATCTCGGGTTGGTGTGATAGCGCCCGAGCGATGGTGAGGCGCTGCTGCTGCCCGCCGGAGAGCTTGGTGCCGAGGCTGTCGAGGCGGTCCTTCACTTCGTCCCACAGCGCCCCCTGACGCAGGCACTGCTCGACGATCCCGTCCAGCTCGCTCTTGCGGCTCATGCCGGCGCAGCGCGGAGCGAACGCCACATTATCGTAGATGCTCATGGGCAGGCCCACCGGCAGCGGTGCGACCATGCCGATCTTGCGTCGCAGAGCGAAGACGTTCCTCGTCTGCCGCACGTCCTCGCCGTCCACGAGGACCGACCCTGTAACCCGCGTGTCCGGCGTGAAGTCAATGGTGCGGTTGAGGCAGCGCAGCAGCGAGGTCTTGCCGGATTGCGCCGGACCAATCACGCCGAAGATCTCGTTCCGCCGGATGTCGAAAGAGATGCCGTGCAGCACCTCCTTGTGCCCATAAGCGAGGCGCAAGTCCTGTACGACTATTTGTGCGGCGGTGCTCATCACCACTTCTTCCTGGAGCGCAGGTAACCGCGCAGGATAATGGCCGTGGCGTTGACCACCAGCACCGAGCCGAGCAGCACCACCGCCGTGGCGAATGGGACGGACTCCTTTACGCCAGGCACCTGGGTGGAAAGCGTGTAGAGGTGCATCGACAAGGCCATGCATTGTTCCCGCAGGCCGTAGGGAAACAGATCGCCCTTATCCACCGCCTTGAAGAATACCGCCCCGGTGAACATGATCGGCGCGGTCTCGCCGGCCGCCCGGCTGACCTGGAGGATGATGCCCGTGAGAATGCCGCTGATGGAATTGGGCAGGACGACCGCCTTGATGGTTTGCCAGCGCGTGGCGCCGACGTTCCAGCACGCCTCGCGGAAGCTGCGCGGGACGCTGGCCAGCGCCTCGCGCGTGCTGGCGATAATCACCGGCAGCGTCATGATGGCCAGGGTCAGCGAGGCCGAGATAATGGAGTAGCCGAACCGGGCGGCATAAACAAAAGCCCCCAGGCCAAACAGCGCGTGTACGATGCTCGGGACGCCCGCCAGGTTGATCACCGCGAGGTTGATGATGCGGTTGAACCAGTTATCCCGGGCGTATTCGTTGAGGTAAACCGCCGCCAGCACCCCCACCGGCGCGGACACGGCGAGCGAGAGCACCACCAGGTAAATGGTCCCGACCAGCGCCGGCCAGACGCCGCCCTCTTTCATGCCGCGCGCGGGCACGTCAACCAGAAAACTCAGGCTGAGCGACGGCCAGGCTCGCTCGACCAGGTAACCGACGATGAGCACCAGCGGGATGATCATCGAGGCGGTCATGCCAAAGAAGATCCACTTGGCGAGGCGCTCCTGGCGCAGCTTGCGTCGGACGAGTGGCGTTTCCGTGAACATCATTTCCTCCTAATGCCGCGGACAATCAAATCGGCGGCCAGGTTGACCACGAACGTCATCAGGAACAGCAGCACGCCCGTGAGGAACAGCACCTGGTAATGGTCCGAATTGGCCGGGGCCTCGCCCAGTTCAGCGGCGATGTTGGCTGTCAGCGTCCGAACCGAGTCAAATGGGCTATGCGGAATATGCACCGCGTGGCCAGTCGCCATGAGCACGGCCATGGTCTCCCCCACGCCGCGCCCCACGCCGAGCAACACCGCGGCCAGCAGCCCGGTTTTGCCGGCGGGCAGCAGCACGCGCCAGACGAGCTGCCAGCGTGTCGCGCCGAGCGCCAACCCCGCCTCCCGGTAAGAATCCGGCACTGCTTTGAGCGCGTCCTCGCCAATCGAGACAATGATCGGCACGCTCATCAATGCGAGGATGATGCCCCCATTAAGGACGTTCACGCCCACCGGGGCGCCGGTGTATTTGACGATGAGCCGGCTCATGACCGTCAGGCCGATGAAACCCCACACCACGCTCGGAATGGCCGCCAGCAGCTCGATCACCACTTTGAGCGTCTCCTTGACCCGCCCACTGCAGAACTCCGACAGGTAAATCGCCGCTCCGAGGCCGAACGGCACGGCGATGACCATCGCCAGCGCGGTTACGCTAAAGGTGCCGGCAATCATTGCCAGCACGCCGTAGCGTTTGTTGAGCTCCGAAGTCGGATGCCACTGCTCGCTGAACAGGAACTGGCTGAGGCTGAATTGCTTGTTCCCCAGAATCGGGAACGCTTCTTTGAACACAAAGAAGAAGATGCCCAGCACAAACACAATGGCACTGATGCCGCACAGGTAGATCAGCACCTCCAAAGCCCGCTCGCCCAAGACGGCCCACGCCGGCCGCGTAGCTCGGCGCACCGCGAACCCATCCGCGACCGCCCTGTCTGTTTGAGGTGTGCTCATATCCCGACCGAGCTTGCTGGCAGCTTCGGCCTTCGGTTTTCGGATTTCCTTCGGTTTTCGGATTTCCTTCGGTTTTCGGATTTCGGCCTTCGGATTTAGGACTCCGGGACTTGCCGGTCCACCCCCAAACCCATCGCCCATCCTAAGGCTCTTGCTGGGCCCTCAGCGCTTGCTGCGCGCCTCGGCGGGAAGCGGCACGAAGCCGGTAGCCTCAACCACCTTCTGCCCGGCGTCCGACATCATCCACTCAACGTAGTTCTTAACCGCCCCTTGCGGCTCACCTAGCGTATAAACCAGAAGCGAGCGGGCGATGGGATAGGTCTTGGCGAGAGTGTTGGCCACGTTCGGGTCGTAGGCCGCGTCAGCCGCCGTCTTCTTCACTTTCAACATCTTGACCGCCGCAGTGGCGTAACCCATGCCGCTGTAACCAATCGCCGTGGGCGTGGACGCGACCAGTTCCACGACTTCCTTGGAACCATTCATGTCACGGGAGCCGAGCTTGAAGTCCTTCTTGTTCAGCACGTGCTCGCGCAGAAACTCGTAGGTGCCGGAGCTGGACTGCCGGCTGACCCGCACGATCTCATCGCCGGATGCGCCAGGAATCGTTACGCCCAGGGCGGCCCACTTCGTGATGGCGCCCCCCTCGGCGTAGATTTGCGCGATCTGGTCCAGTGTGATCTCGTTCATGGGATTGTCCTTGTGGACGTAGATTGCCAGCGCGTCGTAGCCGACGACAAACTCCTTCGGGTCCTTGCCCGTGTTCTTCTTGGCCGTCGCAATTTCCTCGGGCTTCATGTTGCGGCTGGCGTTGGCAATATCAATCGTCCCCTTCTCCAAGGCCGCGATGCCTACGCCCGAGCCGCCGCCGGAGACTTCCACGTCCACGTCCGGCGCCGCCTTATGGTACTCCTCCGCCCAAGCCTGCGCCAGGTTGACCATGGTGTCGGAGCCTTTGTTCTGGATCGTCTGCTTCTTTGCCGTTTCCCCGCTGCCGCCACCTTCCTTCTTGCCGCAGCCGGTTTGCAGCAGGCACAAGGCCAGCGCCGCAGTCATGCCGCTAAGCGTGAGGATGAATGAGATTCGATTGGTATGCTTCATGGTTTTGTTTGTGTTTGAGGTTCTTCTAAAATTGCACCCAGCAGTTCCTTGATGTGCGATTCCAGGCTGCTGCACGCCGATTCGAAAGCCGCTTTCACCTGGTCGGGCGAACCCTCCACTTCTGCGGGGTCTTTGATTGGCCAGGTGAAGTAGACGGTCTTGCCCGGCCGCGTGGGCAAGGCCTTGCGGGCAAGGGTTCCCAGCGCGACGACCACCTGGAACCGGTCCCACTGCGGGACCTGTTCCAGCGCTTTGCTCGCTTGGGCGGAAATGTCGAGGCCTTTGCCGGCCAGGAATTCCACGGCCCGCACATCCAAAGGTTGAGGCTCTGCCCCGGCACTGCTGAACTGGAAGCGAGGCACGTGCATGGCGTTGCCGAGCCCCTCCGCCATCTGGCTGAGGCAGGCATTGCGCAGATCAAAGAACAGGATGCGGAACGTGTCCCCGGCCTTGTGCTTGGCAAATTCCCCGGTGCACATGTAGAGCACCTCCTCGCACAAGTTCTTGGCCTGGTCGGACACGCGCTCGTACCGGCGCGCAATAGTCATTAGCGGAGTGAGCGCCGCCGCCGGGAGCTGGTTCCTCCGGCTCAGCTCCATCAACTCCGCGTTGATGCTGTTGCGCAAAACGTTCGCCTGCTCCTCGAGTGCCATCGTCCGCTGCGCTAAATCGGCATCCTTCTGCAGGAAAGCCTGCACGGCCTCTCGCAACATGCGGATGGACAGCTCGCCAAGCTCGACGAAAATGGCGTGCGGCGGCTGGTGCTCCAGCCCGCTGACGGAGAGCACCTGGCGGGCGACGCTTTCGGCATAATCGCCGATCCGCTCCAGCTCCTTGTTGATCTGGATGGCAGTGAAGACGAACCGCAAATGGCCAGCGGCCGGCTGGTGGCGCACCAGGAATTCCAGGCACAACCGGTTCAGTTCGGTCTCCCGTTCGTCAATGTGTTGGTCGCGCAGGATGACGCCGTAAGCCAACTGCCGGCTCCGCTGCACCAGCGCCTGCAGGCTCGCTTCCAGCGCCCGCCCGCTAAGCCCGGCCATCTCGGCGACCTTGGCCCGAATCGCGTCTATATCCCGCTGCAGCGATTCTTCAAGATGCGACGGCGTATTCACGCTCGTGCCTCCCAACGGATCAACTTTTGTTCCAGTTTGTTCATCACTATTTCCACTGCATAGCAATATGTGACAGGCGTGTGACGAAATGATGGCAGCTTTGTTACAATCGTGTGACAACGGCCTCAGCAGTTCTCATTTCGGCTGGTCTGGGAGGTTTGGGGTCCACCCTTCAGGGTGTCCGAGGCCGCATGGGATCATCCGCCATTCGTCCCATCCGTCCCATTCGTCCCATAATGAGCAGGCCAAGTGCTATCGCATGTGGCAGGGCCGAATAACTTTTTGGGGCAGACGGAAGCTAAGGCCCGCTATTCTCTGGTACAGTCTCTTGCCCGTATCTGGTTGCAGCAGAACAGGATCCATAGAAGTTACTTGGAAGAATTGCTGGCTGGGATGGGTCAGATCGGAAAACCCACGCATTCGTTCCGCCTGCACCGCCAGATCTCCAAGCCACCCCCACCGAATCATCACCCTTGCAGGTGCCTATGCACAAGGGGTGTACAAGGGATGCTCAAGGGACCATCGCGCCACCAATACCGGACTCTCCCGCAACAATCACGCCTTAGGCTATAGCTTATCAAACACTACGAAGCGCCCTGGAGCACGTCACTCATCCCAGGCTGCCAAATAGGCCAAGGCACCGCCGCGTTCATATTCAAACTCAACCCGCATGGCTTGGCCCGGCTGGGCCGGTTGGGTGGGGTGGATCCGAACGCGTGCCTGGATGCTGGTCTTCTCATCGGCTTAGATCACGTATTCATCGCTGCCCAAGGGTTGGTCTTGCCAGTAGCCTTGGTAAAGATCCAGCACTCGTCCAGCCTTCTGCTCGAACTGCGGATCGCGGGGGAAAATCCAACTGCGATGTTGCCAGGGGCGGAGGGCCTCCTGGTCGAGCCATCGCCAAATGGTGGCTCCGCTGATTTTGGCAACGATGCCCCGCGCCACGACTTCCCGGGCAAAGTCTTGGCGGCTGAATCGGGAGAGCGGTAAGTCGGTCTGGGCGGGCAGTTCACAGGCCAGAGACTTGACCTGCACGACCACTTCTGGGGGGAAAAACAGGCGGGCGCCCGTTTCGTCGTTCATCCTCCAAACCGGG
>CAIWJG010000643.1 GCA_903912925.1 uncultured Verrucomicrobia subdivision 3 bacterium
GGGGACGGCTCGTCCCCAGGTCTTCGTGATTGGCGAACGCAACCGGGGACGAGCCGTCCCCGCCCCTGCCGCGCACCGATGCCAGGTGAATAGTTACGAATGAAGATTGCCCGGAAATGGGAGCCAAAGCCGGCACCAATGAGCGCGGAGCTCACCCGTGAAACGTGAAACGTGAAACGTGAATGAAGCTCCGGCATTACCCCCTTGACCGCTCTGCCTGCCACCAGGTCTGAACCGTGAAGGAATTCCTCAAGTTCATCATCGTCTTTTCCGGCTACTTTGCCATCGCCCCCCTGTTGGGCTGGGTTTTGGCGCGCAGCCGCGTGGCCGAACGGTTCGCTCTCTGCCTGCTTGTCTGCATGCCCTCGTGGTTTCCGAGCAAGCTCACCATGATGCTCGACTCGGTGGAGAACTATCGCGGCCACACCAAGGGGTTCGAGTTCTCGAGCATGGTCGCGCTGGGCATCGCGCTCACCGTCTGCGCGTTCGTCAAGCGCCCGCCGGGATTCCGCCGCGTGCCGCCCGGGCTCTGGCTCTACCTGCTCTACTGCGCCTTGAGCTGCCTCTCGCTGATTCCCGCGGCGAACCGAATCTACGGGCTGATGGCCGCGTGGAAGTTTACCTCGGCGGCGTTCATTTTTATCGGCGCGTTTCATGCTTTTCGCGACGAGGAGGATTTGCGCTGGGTGCTGCGCACGCTGGCCGGCACGCTGATTTTCCAGGCGCTCTTGTGCCTGAAGCTGCGTTTCCTGGACGGCCGCTGGCAGGTGCATGGCTGGTTCGAGCACCAGAATCCCATGTGCATTTGGGCTTACCTCTGCGCGCTGCCGCTGCTGGCGGTGGCGTTCGCCCCGCAGCCCAAGCGGCCCGACACCGTGCTTTACCTCGGCGCGGTGGGGGCCACGGCGCTGATGATTCTGCTCTCGGTTTCCCGGGGCGGATTGGGGGCGTTTGTCGCGGGGGCGGTGGCGGTGACGGGTTTGGCTCATCTGCGCGGCGTGTCGCTCCAGAAAGTCGCCATCACCGGCCTCGGCGCCTGTGCCGCGGTGGCGGCGGGCATGCTCGCGCTCGACTCCCTCCTGACACGCATTCAACAAGACTCCGCCCGCGAAAACGAGGAGGATTTGCGCCCGGTGCTCAACCGCCAGTCGAAGGCGATGCTCCACGACTCGCCCATCGGGATCGGCTGGAACAACTTCGGCGTGGTGAACAGCCTGCCCAACGAGAAGTATGTGATCATCCTGATGGATTGGGACCGCAGCCGCGGCTTTCGCATCATTGATGACAACTATTGCGACGGGCCTCTAACCGAGAGTCTTTACTGGCTGCTGTTGTCGGAGACGGGCTACCCGGGCTTCATCAGCTACGTGGCTTTCCTCGTCCTGACGCTCTGGTGGGCGGCGCGCGGGCTGATCCGCCATTGGAACACGCTGCTGGGCTACTTCCTCGGCGGCGTGCTGGTCGCACTGGGGTTGATGTATCTCCACGGCTCGGTCGAACGCGTGCTGAGCCAAACAAAGAATCTTTCCGCCTGGCTGATCTTCGCCGGATTCCTGGCGCGGGTCTCGCTGCTGCCCCGTACCCAAGGCAATCCGAAAGCCGTGAGCCACCGCTCCGGCATCAGCCCCTTCCCCGCCAGCAATTCTCATTATGGGACGAATGGGACGAATGGCGGATGGTCCCATCCGGCCTCGGACACCCTAAAGGGTGGACACCATACCTCCCAGACCAGCCAAAATGAGAACTGCTGCTTCCGCGCTCTGCCTGCCACCGCATGAAAATACCCGCTTCAAATGGAGGTGAAACGTGAAACGTGAATGGTGAAACATGAAAGAGGAAACGCCTAATGCGACACGGCCGGTGCGTGTGCTGCTAGTCGCCGAATCAGCAAACCCCAAGCTCACCAGCGTCGCGCTGATCGGCTGGAGCTTCAGCCGCGCGCTGGCCAAAGTCGCCGACGTCCACCTCGTTGCCGAGCTTCGCAACCAGCCTGACATTGAAGCCGCCGGCATCGAGGGGATGGCGTTTACACCCATCAACAATCGTTGCTGGCAGGGGCTGGCGTGGAATGTCGCCCGGGTTCTGCGCGGCGGCACGTCGCTGGGCTGGAGCACCTATTCCGCGCTGGCCACGCTGGCGTATCCCGCGTTCGAGCGCCGCGTCTGGCGGCAGTTCGGCGAGCGCATTGAGCGGGGGGAATTCGAGGTGGTGCATCGCATCACACCCAACGCGCCGGTGGTGCCGAGCCTGCTGGCCACGCGCTGCGCCAAGGCGGGTGTGCCCTTCATTCTCGGCCCGATCAACGGCGGCGTGCCCTGGCCGAAGGAGTTTGCGCACCTGCGCCGCGCCGAGCGCGAGTGGCTCAGCCATTTCCGCGGCGCCTATAAGCTCATACCCGGCTTTCACTCCACCCGCCGCGACGCCGCCGCGGTGCTGATCGGCGCGCGGTTCGCGTGGCGGGAAATGCCGGAGCGCTACCACGACAAATGCATCTTCCTGCCGGAGAACGCGATTGATGCCGAGCGGTTCCCGCGCCAGGAGCGGCCCGCGTTTCGCGAGCCGTTGCGCGTGGCGTTTGTCGGGCGGCTCGTACCGCTCAAAGGGGTGGACATGCTGATCGAGGCCGCCGCGCCACTGGCGCGCGCGGGGCGGCTGGGGCTCGACCTCATTGGCGACGGGCCGGAGCTGCCCCGGCTCCGGCAGCTTGCCGCCGACCTGAAGATTGCCGGTCAGGTCGAGTTCCCCGGCTGGGTGAACCACGCGCAGCTTGCGGAGCGCTTGCGGCGGTCGCACGTGTTCGGCTTCCCGAGCGTGCGCGAATTCGGCGGCGGCGTGGTGCTCGAAGCGATGGCGCTGGGCCTCGTGCCGGTCGTCCTCGACTATGCCGGACCGGCGGAGCTGGTTCCGCCCGGCACAGGATTCGCCCTGCCCCTGGGCCCGCGCCCGGAGGTCGTGCGCGGTCTCGCGGAATGTTTCGCCAAGCTCGTCGCGTCCCCGAACGAACTCGAGGCGATGGGCCGCCGCGCAGTGGAACATGTGTTTGAAAACTTCACTTGGGATGCCAAGGCACGGCAGATGTTGGAAGTTTACGACTGGGCGCTGGGACGGCGTCAGCGGAAGCCGGATTGGGGAACGCCGATGGGAAGAAGGCAGAAGGAAGAATGCCCGGAAACGGAAGGCGGGAAACGTGGAACGTGATGCGTGAAACGTGAAGGGAAACGTGAACCGCGGCGAATTCGCCCTTCACGTTTCACGTTTCACGTTTCGCGTTTCACGCATCACGTTTCACTTTTGTTGCATGTGCATTCATTGCGTTGCATCCGCATCTCTCCGGCTTTGCAGACTCTTTCCGATGCGGCAACGCGCGCATTCTCAAGCAGCCGCTGATAATTGATCTGACTAGTCCGACTGATCTGAGCTTGGAGCAGGGGTGGCCCATACCCCGGAGCGCGGCTGCCCCTGCCGCAACACCCTTAGGCATGAGGTTTGCTGTAGATATGGAAATCGCTGCCGGACGCGTCGGCCGCCGGCGGGCAAAACCAAACAGAACGATGAAATTGACAGCTCAAACGAAACCGGTTGTTCGCAAGACTCAAAATATATTGCTGGCCCTGGCTGCAGCCCTGGGCCTTCCCTCCCTAAGCCAGGCCGCCCCAGGGGGGGACCAGGATTTGACGCTGGATCATCCCCGGGTGCGCGCGGTGCTGTCGTTGCACGCTTCGGTCACGCCCAGTCTCATGAACGAGCCCGGAATCCTGGGCACGGCGGTGGAGAATGTGAGCACCAATCCCCGGGCGATCGGACTGCTGGTGGCCGGCAGCAGCACGAGCGCGATCGCCAACCCGATCGGCGAGGTGCTGCAGTTCCTGAGCGGCAAGCTGGGGGGCAGCGCGACCCTGGTAGGCAAGTGATATAACTCCGGCATTTACGTTTCGCGTTTCACGCTTCAAGCTTCACGTTTTATGTATGGCATGGTGAACAAAGCGGTGGAGGACATGGTATCCTCCATGCACGGCGAGGCCATGTGGGAAAAGGTCAAGGAGCGCGCCGGGGTGGACGTGGACGTGTTCATCAGCAACGAGGGCTACCCGGACGAAATGACCTACCAACTCGTCGGGGCGGCCAGCGAGCTGAGCGGCACCCCGCCCGCGCAGATCCTGGAGGCATTCGGGGAGCATTGGGTGCTGAAGACGGCGCGCGAGGGCTACGGCGAACTCCTCGATGCCGGGGGCAAGAGCCTCCCGGAGTTTCTGGTCAACCTGCCGGATTTCCACGCCCGCGTGTCCATGATTTTCTCTAAGTTGCAGCCGCCCCGGTTCAAAGTCTCGGACATCACGGAGCATTCAGTGCGCCTGCACTATTTTACGCAACGAGCGGGTCTGGCGCCTTTTGTGATCGGCCTGGTGAAGGGCCTGGGAAAGATGTTCCAGACGCCGGTTAAGAGCGTGACACTGATCGGCTCGCGCGACCAGGGGGCGGACCACGACCTATTCCTGATCGAATGGTGACTCCCTCCACAACGAGCGGTATCCGTCTTCCGCCCGAGGCGTTCGACGAAGTCTTCCCCTTTCACTTCGCCTTTGGGCCGGACTGGAAGATCGTACGCCGAGGAAAGTCGCTGGCGCGAGTATGCCCATTGATAACACGCGGCGCGAAATTCAGCGAAGTCTTCACTCCGGTCCGTCCCGCGGCGTCTTTTGACTTCGAGGACATCGCCCAGGCCCCGCGCGCCTTGTTCCTGATCAAGGAGGTGGCCACGGGGCTGCTGCTGCGCGGTCAAATGCTCTCGCTGCGGCCGGCGGAGGACCTGATTGTCTTTCTCGGGTCGCCGTGGCTGGCGGAGGCAGCCGCCATTTCCCAGCAGGGGTTGTCGTTCGACGACTTTGCCATCCATGATCCGGCCCTGGACCTGCTGCATGCGCTGCAATCCCAGAAGATCGCGGTGGCGGACCTGAAGAAACTCGCGGCAAAACTCCAAGCCCAGCGCGGGGAAATGCGGGTGGCCAACGATCGCCTGCGCCAGCAGAAAGCCGAGGCGCGCAACCTGGCCCTGGTCGCGGCGCGCACCCACAACGCCGTGGTGCTCACAGACGCCGCTGGCAACACGGTGTGGGTCAATGAGGGCTTCACGCGTCTGACAGGATACACCCTGGAGCGAGTGGCGGGCAAGAAACCCGGCCTATTACTCCAGGGACCAGGGACGAATCCTGAAACCGTCCGGCATATGGCCGAGCGGCTTCGCCAGGGCGAGGGCTTCAGCACCGAAGTCCTTAATTACGCCAAGGATGGGCGAAGCTACTGGGTCAACATCGAGGTGCAGCCCATCCGCGACGACCAGGGGTGTATCGCCAATTTCATGGCCATCGAGACGGACATCACGGCGCGGCGGGCAGCTCAGCAGCGTTTGGCGATCCAGTTTGAGGTGTCACGAGCGCTGGCTGAAGCAACCAGCTTATCCACGGTGGTCTCGCCGGTGCTTCAGGCTATTTGTGAAAACCTAAGCTGGCAGGTGGGGGTATTGTGGCGGCGGAGCGGAGAACAGCTTCATTTCTCTGAAGTGTGGCATTCGAGTGCAGCCCAGGTCCCGGACTTCGTCGGCGCCAACCGCACCGTGCAGTTCGAGAAAGGGGTCGGATTGCCCGGCCGCATTTGGGCGACGGCGCAGCCGGCCTGGATTCCAGACGCAACCCGCGACCCGAACTTACCGCGCAGCGCGGCCGCGGCGCAGGCAGGCTTGCGGGGCGCATTTGGTTTCCCGGTGTTTGTGCGCGGCGAGTTGTGGGGCGTGGCGGAGTTCCTCAGCCGAAGCATTGAGGAGCCGGATGAAGCCTTGCTCCAGACCTTTAGCGCCATCGGCAACCAGATCGGCCAGTTCATTGTGCGCCGCGAGGCGGAGGAATCGTTGCGCGAATCGAACACGCTCCAGCAAGCCATCCTCGAGGGCGCGAATTATGCCATCATCTCCACTGCGCCGGATGGCCTGATCAAGCTGTTCAACTCCGCTGCCGAGCGGATGCTGGGCTACACCAGCGAGGAAGTCGTGGGCAAGGTTACTCCCAGCATCTTCCACGAACATGAAGAGGTGGTCGCACGGGCCGCCGAGCTCACCCGCGTACTGGGTCGCGAGGTGCGGGCGGGATTTGAGACCTTTGTGGCAAAGGCGGTACAGGGAAGACCGGATGAGCGCGAATGGACTTATGTTCGCAAAGACGGCAGCCGAGTCCCGGTGCTGTTATCCGTTACCGCACTGTTCGACCAGCGCGGGGAGATGACAGGCTATCTGGGAGTAGCCTCGGACATCACCGACCGCGTGCGAGCGGAGCAATCCGTGCGGGAGAGCGAGTGCCGCTTTCGCGCTATGGCCGACAGCGCGCCGGTGCTGATCTGGATGGCAGGGCTGGACAAGGGGTGCCAATACTTCAACAAATCCTGGCTGGATTTTACCGGGCGGACAATAGAACAGGAAACCGGCAATGGCTGGGCGGAAGGGGTGCATCCGGAGGATTTCAAACAGTGCCTGGATGTTTACGTCACGGCCTTTGACGCGCGCCAGCCTTTCGTTATGGAGTATCGTCTGCGGCGCGCTGACGGTGAATACCGCTGGTTATTAGACCACGGAGTGCCGCGCCTGGATGAGCGAGGCGACTTCACCGGCTACATCGGCTCCTGCATTGACATTACGGAGCGCAAGCGGGCGGAGACAGAGCTGGAGTCGAGCCAGGAGCGGTTCAACCAACTCGCAGAGCAAAGCCGGACGGCCATTTGGGAAGTCAATGCCGAAGGCTTGTTCACCTATGCCAGCCCGGTTTACCTAAAGATTCTGGGTTATTCACCGGAGGAGCTTGTCGGCCGGAAGCATTTCTACGAACTCCATCCCGAAGCGGGACGCGAGGCGTTCAAACGGGCGGCCTTCGGCGCCTTTGCGATGAAAGACAGTTTCCGTGACCTGGAGAATCCCATGCAGACCAAGGGGGGCCACATCGTTTGGGTCTCCACCAATGGCGTGCCGGTGCTGGACGAAGACGGCAAGCTTGTGGGATACCGCGGATCCGACACCGACATCACCGAGCGGAAGCGAGCCGAGCAGGCCCTGCTGGAATCGGAACGGTTCGCGCACGCGACGGTGGATGCGCTGTCGGGGAGCCTGGCCATCCTGGACGCGAATGGGACGATTCTGGCCGTTAACCACGCCTGGCGGGACTTTGCTCGAACTAACTCCGGGAATCCCAGCACCGTCTGTGAAGGCGCCAATTATCTTGGCGTGTGCGATCGGGCGGCCGCAGCCGGGTCTGAGGACGCGGCCGCCTTCGCCGCAGGCCTTCGCTCCCTGCTCCAGGACGGAAGGCATGAGTTCACCCTGGAGTACCCGTGCAACTCTCCTGGCGAAAAGCGCTGGTTCGTCGCCAAGGTCACGCGCTTTCCCGGTGGCGGGGCCACTCGTATCGTCGTCGTCCACGAGAACATCACCACGCGCAAGCTGGCGGAGGAGGAACTGAGGAAGTCCAACTTCTATCTCGAAGCGGCCACCGCGCGAGCCAACGCCATGGCCGACCAGGCGGACGCCGCCAACCGCGCCAAGAGTGACTTCCTGGCGATGATGAGCCACGAAATCCGCACCCCGATGAACGCTATCATTGGCATGACCAACCTCCTGCTGGGCACACCCCTGAATGAGCAACAGCGGGAATTTGCGAGCACCACCAGCCGAAGTGGAGAGGCGCTCCTGGAGATCATCAACGAAATCCTCGACTTCTCCAAAATTGAAGCGCGCGAGCACCTCCAGCTCGAAGAGGAAGTGTTCTGCCTTCACGAGTTAGTAAGCGGAGTGATCCAGTTGCTCAAGCCCCGCGCGGAGGCGAGCGGGATCGCGCTGGCGGCCGAGCTGGCCGACGGTATTCCTGACTATCTAAGGAGCGACGACGGCCGCCTGCGCCAGGTCCTGGTCAACCTGGTTAGCAACGGCATCAAGTTCACCGACCAGGGAGGCGTCAAAGTCCGCGTGCATTGCCTCAACTCCGAAGGGCGCCGGACCCGGCTGCGATTTGAAGTCGAAGACACGGGCATTGGTCTCAGCACCGAAGATATTGCCCGACTGTTCAAGCCCTTCACCCAGGCGGACAGCAGCGCTTCGCGCCGCCGCGGCGGAACCGGCTTGGGACTCGCGATCTCGAAGCGTATCGTGGAGCTAATGGGCGGGAGCATGGGAGTGACGAGCGTCCCCGGCCAAGGCTCATCGTTCTGGTTCGAACTCGAAATCGAGGTAGCGGAACCACCCGCAGCAGCGCCGGAGGCGATTGCTTCCAACACGACCGCCGGCGCGGAAATGTTCGCGCCCGCGAGCGCATCGGCCACGCCGAGCCGCCCGCGGCGCATCCTCGTTGCCGAGGACCACGACACCAACCGCCGCCTTGTCCTATTCATGCTGGGAAGCCTGGGGTATCGCGCGGATTTCGCCGGCAATGGCCTGGAAGCCGTCGCGGCCTGGGAACAATTTGGCCACGACGTTATTCTCATGGACTGTCAGATGCCGGAAATGGATGGCTTCGAAGCGACGCGGGAAATCCGCCGACGGGAAGCCGCGCGCAGCACCCCCTCGGCCAAGCGTGCCCGCATCGTGGCGCTCACGGCCAACGCGCTGATAGGGGACCGCGAGCGATGCCTGGCCGCAGGGATGGACGGTTACATCAGCAAGCCGTTCACATCGGAACAACTTAGCGAAGCACTGGAGCAGCGCCCCGCACGACTCGACAAGCCCCCACCCAGGCCCACCACGCCGACGCCACTGGCTGAAACCGGCTTCGACCCGCAGCGTCCTGCCCAGCTCTGCGCCGAACTGGGCGACGAAGGCGTTCAGGCCATTATCGATGACTTTCTGAAAGACCTGCCCCTGCTGGCCAAGGAAATGACGTCGCTAGCCGACACGGGCCAGCTTAAGGAACTCGCCCGGATGGCCCATTCGTTGCAAGGTATCGGGCTTTCGCTGGGATTGGTGAAACTGGGCGGACATTGCCGGGCGCTGGAAGATGCGGCCAACGCGGGCGATGCTCAAAGCCTGGCCCAACTGATGAAAGCTCTGCCCGGATTGGCCAAAGCCGGCGAGACCGCCTTGCGGCAATGGCTCGCCGCACAAACCATCGACGCGCAGTAAGCTGCATTTTTGATTTCGAAGAACCTACTCGTAACACGTGAAAACAGAATCACTCCAACGAAAGGACCCCAATGCTTGAATTCCATTCCGCCAGCACCCGCATGGTTAATTCGAAGCGGGCCATCACTGAATGCCTGGAAGCTGCCCTCGGCAGCAACGTTGCCGACTGCGACCTGATCGTCATCCACGCCTCGATGGGTCACAACTTTCAGGACCTCGTGGACCAGGCGCGGCAACTGGCGCCGCGCGCGCGCGTGGTCGGCGCGTCGTGTTGTGGCATCGTCGGGAGCGAAGGAGTCAGTGAGTCCATGAAGGACGTGGCCATCATGACGGTGAAAGGCCGGAACGAGTTGGCCGTGGCGCACGTAGAGGGTATCCGCGGCGACAATTCGTTCGAGAAATGCGAGGAGCTTGCCCGGCAACTCAAGGTTGCCAACCCCGGAGTGAACATGGTCTATTTCCTCGGCTCGGGCATTGACATTGCCAATGACCGGGGCATCGCCGGATTTGAGTCCGTGCTGGGCCGGGAGGTGACCCTCTTCGGCGCAACCTCCTCGGACAACATGCGCGGGCTGGTGAGTTACCAGATGGTGGACGACCGCGTGTTTGAGCATGCGGCGTATGCGGTGGGCTTCGCGGACCCCACGCTCGAAGTGGATACGCAGGCCAGCCACGGGTTTGTGGCGGTCGGGGAGCCCCTGGTGGTGACCAAGTCCCACGGACACCGCATCCTCGCGCTCAATGGCCGTCCGGCCTGGAAGGAATACACCCGTCGGCTGGGCTTACCGGAGACGGCGACCTGCGGCGACTCCATCCCGGTGGGGGCGCTCGCGGAGAAGCTGCCCGCGCCACTCGCCCGCGAGTACGGCAATGACCACATCCTTCGGGTAGTGACCAAGCGCGAGCTCGATACCGGCGTGATGTATTACGCCACGCTCTGCCCGGAAGGCACGCAGCTCCGGCTCACCATGCGTGACGAGCCGCGGATCTTCGCCGACATGGATCGTATGATGGGCGAGCTGACGAAGCGCGGGGGCGGGCGCAAGCCGGTAGCCGTTTTCCACGCGGACTGTCTGGCCCGCGGCCGTTTCCTGTTCAATCGGGTCATGAAGGACGAGTTGGTGAACCGGATGCAGTTCCCGCTTTCGGACAACGGCCTCGTGCCGCCGTGGCTTGGGATGTATGGCTTCGGTGAATTCGCCCGGCTTGGCGGGGAGAATACCTACCACAACTACACCACCGCGCTTTACGTCATCCGCCGTCGCAACTGACCAGAACCGGGAATATTCTCTCCGCTGCGCGCATGAGTGCTGAATCTTATTCCTCCGAAAGCAGCTCGTCTCCACCGGACGGGGACTGGCTGCAGCGATACGAGGAGTTGCAGCGCTGCGTCACGCGCTTCAGCTCGATCCAGCAGGGCCTCATCAACACGCGCGACCTGCTGGACCGGGAGCTCGAACGGTTCACCCGGATACACACGTTCACCTCGCGCGCCATGCAGGCGCGCTCCGCGGCGGACTTTCCGGAGATTATGGCCGAGGCCATTGTCGACGTGTTCGAGTTGGAATTTGGCTGTCTCTGGCTGGCGGAAGCGGAGGGCGAGATGTCCGACCTGCCAGCCGCCACCTCCGGACTCCAGACGGACAATGCGGCGTTGCGGGGGTTCACCGAATGGATGGGCCAGCAAATGGCTCACGAGGCTGGCGCGCCCCGCCTGTTGACCGGGCACGACCTGGACGGGCTTCGCCGGTGGGTGCCTGCGAATCAGTTGGTGATTTCCGCGTGTCGGGATTCTGCGGGGCGACGGCTGGGCTGGCTGGCCGGGGGCATCACCCACGAAGTCGTGGGCTTCCACGACGCCATCCGTACCGAGCACCTGGGGTCGTTCCAGGTTTTCACGCAACAGGCGGCGGCCCTGATTGAGAACCGGCGCGACCGGGTGATCATCCAGCGGCAGGTCCACCGCATCGAGCTTTCCGAAGAGCGCCTCATCCTCGCGCTCGAAGGCAGCAACGCCGGACTCTGGGACTACAACCTCAAAGCAGGCGAAGCTTTCTACTCCAAGCAATGGCTCGCCATGCTCGGATACGAACCCGGCGAGCTCTCGTCCTCCCTCAAGGAATGGAGCGAACGCATCCATCCGGAGGACCGGCCCATTGTAATGGCAGCCCTCGAAGCCCATCTGGCCGGGAGAACGGAGTACTATGAGCAGGATTCCCGGATGCGCCACCGCGACGGGCATTACCTTTGGATCCAGACGCGGGGCCGCGCGCTGCGCGGCCCGGACGGGCAGCCGTACCGGATGGTGGGTACCCATCTGGACATCTCCGCGCAGATGGAACTCGAAAGCAGGCTGCGCGAGGCGGAGGAAGCCCAACGGCAGGCGCGTGAGCAGGCGGAGCTCGCCAGCCGCGCCAAGAGTGAATTCCTTGCCGTGATGAGCCATGAGATCCGCACGCCGATGAACGCCGTCCTGGGCATGACCCACCTGCTGCACGGGACCCCGTTGAACGAGCGCCAGCGGGAATATGTGCAGACCGTAAGCGCCAGCGGCGAAGCGCTGCTCGCAATCATCAACGACATCCTCGACTTCTCCAAGGTCGAAGCCGGCCAATTGCGACTGGAGCGGGAACCATTTGATTTGCGTCAACTGGTCGCAGGGGTGGCGGATCTGCTGGCGGCCAAAGCGCAGGCGAAGAGCCTGGCGCTCAAAGTCGAGGTTGACCCCGACGTGCCTGAGACCCTGCGCAGTGACGGCGGCCGGCTCCGGCAAGTGCTGGTGAACCTGGTC
The DNA here is from genome assembly GCA_903912925.1 of uncultured Verrucomicrobia subdivision 3 bacterium. Taxonomy (GTDB): domain Bacteria; phylum Verrucomicrobiota; class Verrucomicrobiia; order Limisphaerales; family UBA8199; genus PALSA-1440. The sequence goes on from CAIWJG010000643.1 coordinate 11,940, forward strand.
GGCAACGGCATCAAGTTCACCGAACAAGGCGAGGTCTGCGTGCGGGTGCGGTGCGCGCAGCGCAATGAGGCTCGGGTCCGCCTTCGCTTCGAGGTTCAGGACTCCGGACCGGGCATCCGCCCGGAAGATCAGGCTCGTTTATTCCAGCCCTTCACCCAACTCGATGCCACGTCCGCGCGCCGGCACGGCGGCACCGGCCTGGGTCTAGCCATCTCGCGCCGGATCGTGGAGCTGCTGGACGGAACGATCGGGGTCCGAAGCACGCCCGGCCACGGCTCGCTCTTCTGGTTCGAGCTGGTCCTGGACAACGCCCGGGCCCCCGGGCTTCCGCCCAGCCCCCCCGCGGGCACCAAGCTCTTTGAATCGAAACCGGAAGCCATCGTCTCAGGCCGCCCGGAGCGCATTCTTTTGGCCGAGGACCACCCCATCAACCGGCGGCTGGCGATGCTGATGCTCGAGACGCTGGGCTGCCGGGCTGATTTCGCGGGCACCGGCCGCGAGGCGGTGGACGCCTGGGAACGCCTCCAACCCGACGTCATCCTCATGGACTGCCAGATGCCCGAGATGGACGGCTTTGAGGCGACCCGCGAAATCCGGCGGCGGGAAGCAGCGCGCGCCAAGGGCGAGGGCCAGCGGGTGCGGATTATCGCACTGACGGCCAATGCGCTGACAGGCGATCGCGAACGCTGCCTGGCGGCGGGCATGGACGACTACATCAGCAAGCCATTCACGGTGCGACAACTCAGCGAGGCACTGAGCTTGCAGCCGGGGTGAAGGGACCCCAACAACCAACATCCAACATCGAATAGCCAAGGCCGGGGGCCGCGACCAGCGCTCTCATTAACACCCCCATTCATGGGGGTGTCAGGCCGGCACTCGGAGGAGGAAACCGTTTCCAAC
>CAIWJG010000644.1 GCA_903912925.1 uncultured Verrucomicrobia subdivision 3 bacterium
CAGCAGTTCTCATTTTGGCTGGTCTGGGAGGTTTGGAGTCCACCCTTTAGGGTGTCCGAGGCCGCAAACACGCTAAAGCGTGGACTCCAAACCAGGCGCAGGTGCCCATAATGAGCTGCCCCCAGCTTAGTGGCTCGACATTTCCCGTCCGCACGGCCAGACTACCAGAACGATGGGTAATGACGCCGAATCTCCGCTCGACTTGCTCTGGAAGGAATATAGTCAGGGCTTCCGCGACCTTGATGATTCGACCCTCGCGCGCTGGCTGGCCCAGACGCTGGGGCAGGTTGCTGGCCGGGCCTGGCGCCTCTCGCACCCGCTGCTGGGCGCGTATCGCCTGGCCGCGCAGTTGGGCCATGAGCGCCAGATCTGGCTCAAGCGGCTGGTCGCAACACCGCACCCGTATTCTGAATCGCCTTGCTGCCGCGCGCCGATGTTACCCTTGCTCACACGGGACGTCCACGAGATCGGCCTGATTTGCCAGCATTGCAATGAAACGCTCGTCCCGTTCGACGAAATCTCCGCCAGCCTGCAAGGTGACCTGAAGGCATGGGCCTTGCTATACGCCCCCGTCCACGCCGTTGCCCATTGGGACGACCGCCAGCGCAAAGCGGCAGGCGATTACGACCACGCGTACGAGAACGCCGCGGAGGAAGCCGAACAACTGCTCGCCCAGGCCGGCCACCAGCTTGCACCCCGGCTGCTGGAGTTCTATGCCGCCGTCATCTGGGAAGACCAGGACGAGTGCCTCGAAGTGCGCCCGGAAGACGTAGAGCTGCCCCCGGGAATGCAGAATGAAGAATGAAGAATGCAGAATGCTGGCCAGACGCAGGCACCGTGGTGGCGTTTCCTGGCATTCTGCATTCGCCTAAGGTTTCGGCCTTCGGATTTCAGCGCGCCTCGCGCTGCTGCGCCGCCAGCTCTTCGAGCGTCATCGCCCTACTTTACCGAGTCGGCCGGAACAATCTTGATGCTCTCGACGCCCATGCGCTTATTCGGCCGGTCCTGTGGATGCGTCGGGGTCGTGGCGATCTTCTCCAGCACGTCCTCGCCTTTGATCAGCTTGCCGAAAGCGGTGTATTGCCGGTCCAGGAAGCGCGGGTTGCCGCTGCAAATGAAGAACTGGCTGCCGGCGGAATCAGGGTCCTGTGACCGCGCCATTGAGATCACCCCGCGGTCATGATGCCGCTCATTGAACTCGGCCTTGACCTTGTAGCCAGGATCGCCCGTGCCCCAGCGGGACTCCATCTTGGGATCCTTCGTCAGCGGGTCGCCGCCCTGGATCATGAAATCCTTGATCACCCGGTGGAAGCAGGTGCCGTCGTAGAAACCCTTCTTGGCCAGGGTCTTGAAATTCTCCACGGTCTTGGGGGCGACATCTGTCCAGAATTCAATGACCATTTCGCCCTCGGTCGTATTGATGACCGCAACTTCTTTCGTGTTCACTGCGCTTTTCTCCTGTTTTGCTTCGGATTTCTTATCCGACTTTGGTTCGGTTGTTGTTTGGTTGTTTGCTGGTTGGGCCTGAGCCGTAATCAGGCCCAACGCCAGACTCAAGGCACAAAATGGCATTACTGTTTTCATAACGGCGCAAAATCTTCCATGAACCCGCCTTAAAGTCACGCTCGGAATTGCAGTTTTAAGTGTAACCAATTGGTTTGCGCGGCGTCTGATTCCTCTGTAGTTAACAAATAGTCCGCCGGCGGTAAATGCGGCGGTCGGCAAATCAAACAATCAAAACACACAGGACAAGCAAGAATGAGCAAACTTAGTTTAATCGCAGCCATGGTACTCGGCGGCCTGGTGGCCTGCAGCACTTTAGTCACCGCGCAGGACTCGACCAGCGCCCCGGATAAAAAGGGCGGCAAGAACCGTCTCACCCCCGAGCAGCAAATGGAGAGACTGACCACGCAACTCAGCCTGACCGATGAGCAGGTGCCTAAAGTCAAGGCGGTGATCGAGGATTCGACGAAGAAACGCCGGGAGTTATTCCGCGACAGCGCCCTCGATCAGCAACAGAAGCGGGAGAAGTTCCAAGTCGTCCTGGAAGCCCAGAACAAGAAAATGAAGGAGATCCTCACGGCGGATCAGTTCAAGAAGTATCAGGACATGAACGAGAAGATGAAAAAAGGCGGCGGCAAGAAGAAAGCTGAATAGACGTCCCAATAGTCTCGTCCGTAAAAGCTTTTTCGACAGGGACGGCCTTGGCCGTCCCTCTTTTTTTCCGCGTCCCGCCGTGCCCCGACTCGATTGCGGAGCGGCAAGGCGCTCTGAAGCGGTGTTTCGGTGTTTCGGTGCTTCAGTGCTTCAGTGCTTCGGTTTTAGGGTCATCCCAACCGAAACACCGAAACACCGAAACACCGGGCTTGCCGCCCAGGTCCGATTGGTCTATGGTCGTATCGTTCTGCGCGAGTAGCTCAATTGGATAGAGCGTCGGCCTCCGGAGCCGAAGGTTGAGAGTTCGACCCTCTCCTCGCGCACCATTTCACCTCGTGACGGTTAAAGCATGACGGAAGGACACTAACAATGAGATTGAAGTCGCTATTACCGTGGTTGTGCGTGCTCGCCTCGCTTCTCGGGCTGGCGTGGCTCTACGCCACGAGCCAGAAGAAGGATCAGGAACTGGCCGCCCTGCGCGAAGAGAGCCAACAACTGCAACAGTTGCGCGCCGAGGTCGAGGAAGCCAAGACAAACAGCGTGCAGACCGCCAGCGATGAGATCGCCCGCCTGCGCAAGGACAACGAAGAGCTGCTGCGGATGCGCAACGAGGTGCGGCAATTGCGCGGCGAGAAGCAGCAGCTCAGCCTCCAGCTTCAGTCGGCGCAAACACAAGTCCAGGGCGCCCAGGCGCAGATGCAGGCCATGCGAGTGATCCCAGTGCAGCCAGCAGCACCCGGCCAGCCCATCCCCGCCGGCCAACCGGTCCCGGGCGCACGACCCGGTGCGGCCCCGGTCTCCCCCGAGCAGGCCAATCTCACTGCCTGCATCAACAACCTTCGCCAAATTGATGGCGCCAAGCAGCAGTGGGCCTTGGATCACCAGAAGGCCGTCAGCGCGCTCATGACCCAGACTGACCTCTTGCCTTACTTCAAAGGCAACGCGATGCCCGCTTGCCCCGCCGGCGGCGTCTATAGCCTCAACCCCGTCTCCGTTCCGCCGATCTGCAACATCCCCGGTCACGCCATTGGACGATGACCCAGGCAAGCATTCCTGTTTCCATTTGGGCCATTCGAGCCTACCGTCTGCACTATCCATGAACGACATTGATCTTGAGAGCCTAAAAGGCATCGCCAGCCAGTTGCGGATTCATTCCATCACCGCGACCACGGCCGCCGGGAGCGGGCATCCCACCTCTTGCTGTTCGGCCGCCGACCTGGTTGCGGCCCTCTTCTTCGGCCACATGCGCTACGATCCGAAGAATCCGCATTACCACAACAACGACCGCTTCATTCTTTCCAAGGGCCACGCCGCGCCCTTGCTGTACGCCGCCTGGGCTGAGACCGGGCTGTTCCCAGTGGACGACCTGCTCAAGCTCCGCCAACTCGGCAGCGACCTCGAAGGCCATCCGACCCCGCGCCTCCCGTTCGCCGATGTTGCGACCGGCTCGTTGGGCCAGGGCCTGAGCGTCGGCGTCGGCATGGCGTTGTGCGCGCACCTCGACAAACTGGACTACCGCACCTATGTCCTGCTGGGCGACGGCGAATGCGCCGAGGGCTCGGTGTGGGAAGCGGCCGCGCTGGCGGGCTTCTACCACCTGAACAACCTGATTGCGGTAGTGGACGTGAACCGACTCGGCCAAAGCCAGCCTACCATGCTGGGCCATGACGTAGCGTCGTACAAGAAGCGTTTCGAGGCCTTTGGCTGGCGCACGGAAGAGATTGACGGGCACGACCTCGATGAGATCCTCGAAGTGCTTGCCGCCGTCGGCCTGGGGCACCAGCCACTGGCAATCCTGGCCAAGACCCTGAAGGGCGGCGGTGTCTCGTTCCTCCAGGACAAGGAAGGATGGCACGGCAAACCGCTTTCGAAAGAAGAAGCCGCTCGCGCGATTGCCGAACTCCAGCCGACCGCCAAATCCGGCATCGGCATTCCCATCCCCGCCCCGACCGAACTTTCGGCGCCGAAAAACGAGGCGCCTGCCAGTTACCCGCCGATAACCTACAAACAGGGTGACATGGTCGCTACCCGCGAGGCCTTCGGCAATGCGCTGCTCCGCGTCGGCGCCGTAGATTCCCGCGTGGTGGCCATGGACGGTGACACCAAGAACTCCACCTTCTCCGAGAAGTTTGCCAAGCGCTACGCGGACCGGTTCACGGAATGCTTCATTGCCGAGCAGTGCATGGTTGGCGTGGCCACCGGTTTCAGCACGCGCGGCAAGGTGCCGTTTGCCTCCACCTTCGCCTGCTTCCTCACCCGCGCCTACGACCAGATTCGCGTGGCGGGCATCTCGATGGCCAACCTCAAGCTGGTCGGCTCTCACGTCGGCGTCAGCATCGGCGAGGACGGACCCTCGCAGATGGGCTTGGAAGACCTCGCCATGATGCGCGCGATTATCGGCAGCACGGTGTTGTATGCCAGCGACGCGGTGTGCGCCGAAAAGCTGGTCGAGCAGATGGCCGCCCACAAGGGGATCTGTTTCCTGCGCACCTCACGCCCCAAGACCCCCGTCATCTACAACAACGACGAGGCGTTCCCGATTGGCGGCGCCAAGGTGCTGCGCCAGTCCGGCGAGGACAAGGTCACGGTGGTGGCAGCCGGGGTGACGCTCTACGAAGCGTTGAAGGCCGCCGATGCCTTGAAGAGCCAGAATATCGGCATCACGGTCATTGACGCCTATAGCATCAAACCGCTGGGGAAAGATGTGATCAAGGCCGCCGCGAAGAAGACAAAGAACCTCGTCGTGACGGTCGAGGACCACTACGCCGAAGGCGGGCTGGGCGACGCCGTGGCCGGCGAACTTAGCGCCGACGGCGTCAAAGTCCACAAGCTGGCTGTGCGCGAGCTCCCACACTCCGGCAAGGCCGAGGAGTTGATGGCCAAATACGGCATAGACGCCAACGCCATCATCGCCAAGGTCAAGGCGCTGATTTGAGCAGCGTTAAGCAGCTCCGGACCAGCGCCGCTCAGTCGTTCGGCACCCAGCCCTTGCCCGGAATATAATCCCGGCTCCCTGAGTGAGTGGCGCATCCCGCCGCCACCAGCGTGGCGACCAGGATCAATAGCAGACAAAGCTTTGACATGGGGAAAATTTAATCCAGATTGGCTGTGACGCAAGCGTAAGCCGGCACTACCGATATGGCAGCGAAGGAAAATTTCTTAAAGGGCCAGTTGCTCCTCGACAGCGGCCAATTGAGCGGTTCGTTCTTCCAGCGTACCGTGGTGCTCATCTGCCAGCACGATGCCGAGGGTGCGTTCGGCCTGATGCTCAACCGCACTACCGGCAACAACGTCGGCGAAATGATCGTCGCGGACCTGCCCGAGGCGCTTAAGGCATGCCCACTCTATCTGGGCGGGCCAGTGCAGCCTTCCGCCCTCAGCTTCTTGCACTCCGACACCTTTATTCCCGATGCGAACGTGATCCCGAATCTGAGCCTGGGCCACTCGCTCGACTCGCTGGTCGATCTCGGCGAGTCGCTGTCGCCAACCCGCAAGATCAAGATGTTTGCCGGCTACGCGGGCTGGAGCCCGGGCCAGCTTGAGGACGAGATGAAACGCAAAGCCTGGCTCACCCACCCCGCCTCATTGGAACTGGTGTTCGCCACAGCCTGGGAACAGCTTTGGCAAACCATCCTGCGCAGCAAAGGCTGGCAATATAAGCTGCTGGCACAGTCGCCCGAGGACCTGTCGGCCAATTAGTCCGGGGCGTCAGGACGCAGCCACACTGCCGTTGAATTAGAGAAGTTACCGTGCGAGACGCGGAGGCTTCCCCCTCTCCTCCCGCCGAGGGAGGAGAGGGTCGGGGTGAGGAGGGCCGTGCTAACCCCGCCGATTCCCCTCACCCCAGCCCTCTCCCCGTCCGACGGGGAGAGGGAGACGCCACGCCGCGCTCCCTGTCATTCCTTAATTCAACGGCCGTGAGGCGCAGCCAGGCGGTAGTAGGCTGCGGAGTTGGTGCCAGGAAAGGTCAAGGCCCACTGATTATTCGAGTAGTAAGGGGTATTAGTCACCGCGAGCCAGGTGGCCGACGGGAACAGGCCACTTGTCTGAAAGAGGCCAAAGTATCCAACGTCCCCCGGCCAGGCCAGGATGAGACTGCTGGGATCGGCGGCCGGCGAGGCAAGCAACTGGGGTGAGGCGAGTTCGCGAGGGGTGTTGGCCACGAGCGATTGCAGGGGGAAATTGACCCAGGCCTTGACGGCATTTGCTGCGTTGGGATTGCTATAGTGCACGCCGCTGGTAGCTGAGCAGCAGATGACTTCAGAAACCTTCCCGGGGGTCCCCGCATTCGTGCCGAAATAGATCTGGTAAACCGGGAACGTCTGGTCGTAGGCAATCCAGGAGCTCTTGTTGACAAGGTGCAGTGTGCCGCCATCAACCCGCCCCCCGTTAATGCTGTGGTCGAACATGTGCAGCAGGTCGAAGCGGACGTCGCCGCCCCCCACAATAAAGTCCCACGTCGGCCTGGCAAAGAGCGCGGAGTTAAAGAAGCGCGCCTGGCCGAGAAAGTTGCTGGTGCTGTTGATGCCGACGAGGGTCAGGTTGGTGAAATCACATAGGATGGCCATCGTCGGGTTGATGACGTCGATGCTGCTCGGCGCCGCCGCCTCGAAGCGGAAGCCCTCAACGGCAATGTCACACATGTGCGCGAAGCACGTGGCGTAGGGGCCGCGCCCATTCTGGTCCACGCAGCGCGTGAATAGGCGGGTGAAGATCCAGAAGTCCTTCACCAGCAGCTCCGAACAGTCGCCCAGAATGTAGGCCTCGTTGTTGTGCTCGACGAAATCATACACGTTGGGCTCATCTATCTGGCGCAGGCGGCTCTGCGAGGCGTAATTGTCGATCCAATAGGTCCAGTTGGCGTGGCAATCCACAATCGAGCCCGAGGAGCCGTGCCCCACCACAAAGCCCTTTCGCAGGGCAAAGCAATCGGCCATGTAGATGAGGTGGTTGGTACACGTGTAGGTGTCGAGATCAACGTAGTACCAGGAATTGGGCGAGAGGACCCCAATGACATAGATGTTCCCACCGCGGCCCTGGATGGTGGGCGGAAATGATGTGAGGCTGCTGGGGTCCTGGCTTTCATAACTGAAGGTGACCCCGACCAGGCCGCTATTGGCTTCGAGCGCGACAGTCGGGGGACCATCAGGCTGAGTCTGGTTGGCGTAAGGCTGGAGGATGGAGCCCTTGTTCTTGCCATCCTGGCCCGGCCAGGTGCGGTGGCGCAGTTCGTAGGTGCCGCGCAACTCCACGCCACTCGGCACATCCAGCGGGCCGAGCAGCATGTATTCGCCGCCCGGCAGGAAGACAATCCCGCCCCCCGCGGCGCCCGCGGCATCCAACGCGCTCTGGATCTCGGGCGCGTCGTTGCTGACCCCGTCGCCACGCGCCCCCCAAGCCGCATCGGTGACCACATAGAGGTTGGTGCGGGCCGGCTGGCGGGAAAGGTAGTCCTGCTTAACCTTTTGCCAGCTTACGTCCGGCAGCGCGTTGGGAATGGCCCGGCGTCCATCCAGGATGACGCGATAGGCGCTGCCGGGATTGTAAATGGAGCGGACGGGACTGAAGTTGCAGCCGACCAGCGCGGCGCGGCACGAGGCATCGGTGCTCATGCTGATGTGGTATTGCCCGGAGCTGACGCTCAAACTGGAATTCACGATGGAGTAGAGGCCGTAGTTGAGTTGCATCCGCCCGTTGATAATGCAGTTTTGGAATTGCATACGGGAAGACCAATTACCGCCCATCGTCACCGCCAGGCCGCTGCGTCCATAGAACTGGCAGGTGTGGAACTGCACATAGCTGGAATCATTCGTCGGCTGGGAATTCACACAGGTATCGCCGTCGAAGATGAACTTGGTGAACATCAGCCCGGATTGCCCGGCCATGGCGGGCGCCAGCAAGGCGGTGCCGCAATTACTGATGGAGCCGGAGTAGAAGGTGGCACCGGACGGGCCGTTGGTGCTGCGGTTGGCCTCCAGGCCCACTTTGTAACCGCTGATGAAGGTATCGATGCAGGTCTCCCCATCAATGCGCTGTATCCGAATGCCCGTGCCGTTGGCGCGCATCCAGGTGGCGTGTGGACCGCCCGCCGCGGGCGCACCTGCGAGCTTCGAGGTCGGCCAAATCTCCGGGTTGAAGCGGATGTCTTCCAGGTGACCGATGTCAGCGATCATATCGAGGTCGAGCCCTTTGCTGAGCGGCGTCCCAATGATGGTGGAGAAGATGTGCTTGCCGCCCGAGTTCGGCGGCCAGACCTGGATGCCCTGGTAAGGATTCACCAGGATCACATTCTGGATCACGTTATCCCCATAATCTCCGATGCAGAAAGGGTAGGCCACGATGTTGCCGGGGGCCTGCTCAGGATACCAGAGGGTGACGCCCTTGAGCGCGGTCGAGCCATTGAGGAAGATGAACGGCGCGCTGTTGCTCTGGCCGCGGCCGCCATAGACCTTGAAAATGGTGCCCACAGCGCCGGTGGAATTGGTGGACCAGTCCTGCCAGTCGCCATGCAATGTGATCCCATCGGGAATATTGAGCGTGCCTTGAAAGGCGTAGCTGCCGGCCGGCACGAAGATCACGCCCCCGCCGAGCGCGGCGATACGGTTGGCGGCGTCCTGGAAAGCAGCCGTGTCGTCTGAGACTCCGTCCCCTTTAGCCCCGTAATCCTGCGGCGTGCAGGCCGCCACGACGATCTCGTTCGGACTATACCGCGGCCGAATCACGCGCCAGCCGACGGCGTTGTTCTTCACAACGAACTTCTCCCAATCCGTGCCCGGCGTGACCTGGTTGGCGATAAGGTTTCCCGGCGCAGCGGTCACATACCGGTTGTTGACACGCGACCGCAGGGCATAAACCCCGCCCCCCTGGTCAACAAGGTCAAACTGTTCCCAAGAGCCGATTGCTGTGCGGTTGGCGACCAGGGGCGCGCCCCCTTCGCTTTCGGCGCAAACGTAATCCCCGTTGTATCGCGCCCGCAGTGCGTAGCTGCCGCTACCCCCATCGACCAGGGTGAACTCCTCCAACAACCCCGGATAGGGCCGGTTGGCGGCCAGGTTCAGGCTGTTGGTCTGAACCGCGACATAGGAACCGTTCGCCTTGCACTTGAGCGTGAGAATGTCATTGAGTGAAAAGGACTGCGCTAAACAGGCCGGCGCTCCATTGAAAGCGGGCACGAGAATCGTGCATAGGCAAACCAATGTGTGAAATCTCGGGAAGCAGCTTGCCACCGGCCGACAGCCTTCGCTGTGACGAATGCCGGGGCTTCCCGCCCTCGCCCTGCGAGCATCAGAGTTCCTCCACGCGGAGAAGAAGATTTGCATCACCATCCACTAAGCCGCTTCCAGCGCGAGAAATCAACACCTACTGCGAGCTGTTCGCGAGCCACCCCACTCGGCGCTGAGCCCGCCTCTTCGGCCTTCTTTCGGACTTCGGTCTTCGGACTTCGGACTTAGCCGCGCCTACCGCTTCACAGCGCGTCGCTTCCCCTTCCGATAACTCACCCCGCCCGCAGCCCTGGCCGCACCTCTACCGAACGTCCGCCACGCCGCCGCGTTTCAACACCAGCGCCAGCACCAGCGTGACCAGCACCGTGAAACCCGCCAGCGCCGCCGCTGCCAAAAACCACCCGCCGCCCTGACCCAATCCGTAAGGCAGCAGCAGCCCGGCCACCAGCAGCGCACTCAAACCCTGCCAG
>CAIWJG010000645.1 GCA_903912925.1 uncultured Verrucomicrobia subdivision 3 bacterium
ATTTACGATTTAGCTGATGTAGTTCAACAGTCGTTCAGCCATAGGCTAGTCTCCTTCATCGTTTCCCTTGCAGATTTCAGCCTTTAGCCTTTAGCCTTTAGCCTTTCCCCGGCTAGGTCTCCTTCGGCGTGGCCAGGTGATGACGCTCCAGCTTGCGAGCTTCGACGTAGTGCGCGCGCGCCTTCCGCACATCCTCGATTTGCGACACCTCGGCTACGGCGACGTCCCACCATGAGTCGTAACCGGGCACTCCCACGCCGGGCTGCGTTTCGATGACGATGACGGTGAGGCGGTCCGACTTCTTCGCTTCCTCCAGCGCGGCCTTCAGCTCCTGGATCGAGCCGGCTGTGATGGCGTGCGCTCCGAGGCTGCGGACGCTGGCCGCGTAGTCCACCTTCATGAGTTCACCATCCAATTGACCTGAGGCGCCTGAGCGTTCGCGATAGCTGGTGCCGAATCCACCCATGCCCAGCGACCGGCTGAGGCCGCCGATGCTGGCGAAACCTTTATTATCCACCAGAACCACGATCAGCTTGATGTGCTCCTGGAGCGCGGTGACGATCTCGGACGGACTCATCAGGTAGGTCCCATCGCCCAGAAAGACATATACTTCTCGGCTGGGATCGGCGAGCTTGGCACCCATGGCACCGGGGATCTCGTAGCCCATACAGGAATAGCCGTACTCGAGGTGATAGCCGTTGGGGGTGCGTGTCCGCCAGAGCTTGTGCAGGTCGCCCGGGTGGCTGCCGGCAGCGGAAAGCAGCACGTCGCGCGGGCCGGAAGCTTCCCACATCGCGCCGATGACTTCACTCTGAGCGGGCTTGGGCTGAGTATTCAGATGGAACAACCGATCCACTTCGGCTTCCCATGCCTGCTTCAATTGGCTGATCTGGGCCGCGTGGTCGCTGCTGACCTTGTAGCTCGGGAGCGCAGCCGTCAGCGCTTCCAGGGCCACGCGTGCATCAGCCACGACAGGAATGGCGGAGACCTTGTAAGCGTCAAACTCCGCGGTGTTGATGTTGACGAATCGCACCTCTGGATTCTGGAAGGCGGTCATGGAGGCCGAAGTGAAATCCGAGTAGCGCGTGCCGATGCCGATGACGAGGTCGGCCTCGCGAGCCAATCGGTTCGCGGCCAGGTTGCCGGTAGCGCCGATGGCACCGACGCATTGCGGGTGGTCGTAGGGCAGCGAACCTTTGCCGGCCTGCGTCTCGGCCACGGGGATGCCGGTCTGTGAAACGAAGGCCGCCAGCGCGTCAGACGCGACGCTGAACAGGACTCCCCCGCCCGCGACGATCAGCGGCTTGCGGCTCCCCGCGATGGCCTTGATCGCGCGGCTGAGGGAGACGCTGTCCCCTGCGGGACGGCGGATCAGCCAGACCCGCTTCTGGAACAGCTCCGCCGGGTAATCGTAAGCCTCGGTCTGCACATCCTGCGGCAGGGCCAGCGTGACCGCGCCACAGTCGGAAGGCGAGGTGAGCACGCGCATCACCTCGGGCAGCGCAGTGATGATTTGGTCAGGCCGATAGATGCGGTCCCAATAGCGCGAGACGGGTTTGAAGCAGTCGTTGACGCCGATGTCCTGCGTGGAGGGCGATTCAAGCTGCTGCAGGACGGGGGCCACGTTGCGCCGCGCGAAGATGTCGCCGGGAAGCAGCAGCACCGGGAGCCGATTGATCGTGGCCAGAGCCGCGCCTGTGATCATATTGGTCGCGCCGGGTCCGATGGACGAGGTGCAGATAAACGTCTTCAGCCGATTGTTCGCCTTGGCGTAACCAGCGGCCATGTGGACGGCGGCTTGCTCGTTGCGCACGAGGGTGTAGGGGAGGTCGGGGTTCTCGATCAAGGCTTGTCCAATGCCCGCCACGTTGCCGTGGCCGAAGATGCCGAGGACGCCGGAGAAGAAGCGGTGTTGCTGGCCATCGCGCTCGACGTATTGGTTCTTGAGAAAAGTAATGATCGCCTGGGCGACTGTCATTCGTTGTGTCTTCATTGTAGTGCTCTTTCTGTTTAGGGTTTAGGCCGATTACAGTTGACGGAGGGGATTTGCCCGCTAAACACGCTAAACACTAAGGATTTACGATTTACGATTTACGATTTACGATTTACGATTTACGATTTACGATTTACGATTTACGATTTACGATTTAGCTGATGTAGTTCAACAGTCGTTCAGCCATAGGCTAAGGAGCTAAAAGGAATTGGGGATTTCATTTCCGTGAGAATCAGTGGAATCCGTGTCTGGTTTAGCGTCATTTCGCGTGTTTAGCGGGCAACCTGTTAGACACTCTTGTCCGGGTCCGGCAACATGAAGTCGCGGACGCACGCCACGAGTTCCGCATAGTGACCAATGAACGTGCGCAGGGTGCGCGCGGTAGCGCCGAACCTGTCAAACTCTTCCACCGCCATACCGTTCTCGTCGTAGGCGCGCCGGAAATCAGCGAACTTGCGGTAGAGCTCATCCACGATAGCCGGGTCCACCGGATTCTGCATCCGCTGCTTGACCTCGACATCCGAGCTGTTGAAGAGAAGCTGCCACTCGTAAGGAATGGCCTGCACGAGGTCGCCGCCGATCAGTTCCGACCAGTGCATGTGGTGGCGGTAGGCCGCTGCCAGCATACGCGTCCGGTAGCCGCGCTGCTTAAAGAGGGCGTAGGTTTTCTTCATGACCGCGATGCCGGCCCAGTCGAGATGCCCTGGCGTGAGGACAATGCTTTGGTTCTTGGCGACCACCCTGAGCCAGTCGTCCAGCCGCCCGATCATGATCGTGCAAACCGGTGTCATGCTAGCGGTGTCGTGCCCCGCCGCCGCACGCCGTTCGAGCCCGCGCTCGACGGCCTCGGCCACGGCGACGGACTGCGGCAGTGTGAAACAGACCGTCGCGTTCACGTTCACCCCGCGAAAGGTGGCCTCCTCGATCGCCGTGATGCCTGCGCACGTGACCGGGATCTTTACCTGAATGTTCGGCGCCATCCCGTGGAAACGCATCGCCTGCTCGACGATGGCTTCGGCGTTCCGATAGAAAATGGGATTGGTCTGAACGGAGATGCGTCCCTTACGACCCTGCTCCCGCTCGAAGATCGGCCGGAGCACCGCCGCCCCTTTCGACGCCATTTCCTCGATCAGCCGCCAGGCGACTTCAATTTCATTCCAGGTGGGATTGCTGTCAATGATCCGCTGGAGCGGCTCCCGCCAGATGGCGAGTTCCTTTTTCAGCACGCCGAGCACGATGGTAGGATTCGTGGTCGCTCCGACGGCCCCGTTTGCGACGGCGTAAGTGAGTTCCGCCACCGAACAGGAGTCGTTCCAATAATCATTGCCGCCGATCGCAACGGTCTGCTGCAATAGGCTGGGATGGGTTATGCTCATAAAAAGGGTCCGTTATTTGACGAGCGGCAGGCGAGGATCCTGGTTCGACCATGTTTGCCGCACCCAGGCACAAGCCGGGTCATCCGAGGCGGCCATCGAGCGGGCGCTGCCGGCCAGCACGTTCAGGTAATAGACGTTGTAGCCGTGGGCCGCGACCACGGGATGGTAGCCCTCCGGAATGAGCACCATCTCGCCGTCGCGCACCGTGAGCGTCGCGTCCAGGCGGCGGTCGCTGGTGTAGACTCGCTGGATCGCATACCCCTCGGGGCGGTCAATCCGGTAATAGTATATCTCCTCCAGGTCCACCTCGTCGGGCGGGTTGTGGACATCGTGCTTGTGGGGAGGGTAACTCGACCAGTTCCCGCTGGGCGTATAGACCTCGCAGACCAGCAACCGATGCGCGGCAAAACTCGGCCGGATCATATGGTTGATCTGGCGCGTGGCATTGCCGCCGCCGCGGATTTCCACGGTGACCTCCTCGGGAGAGACGAGTCTGGCCGGGTGGCGCTCTTCGGCGCGGCAGTAGCAGAACGAGATGTCGCAAGGGGTCTCGGCGGTGAGTTCAAACTCCGTCGCGATGGGCAGGTAAAGCGTGTATGGCAGCCCGGCAAAGACATTGAGCCGCTTGCCGAACGAACGGAACGTCCCCGCTGTCGAAGTCACGGAACAAACGCCGCCCAGAAGGACGATGCCCAACTCGCTCGAGCCTGTTGCGGCGCGAAACATCTCGCCGGCGGCCAGCTTGCGGTTCTCGAACGCGATGAACTCGAAACCAAAATCGTCTATACGATTGGTAAATCGCTCGGGCGAAATCAGCAGGTTGTTCATCGGTATGGGAGAGTCTTCTAGCAGGTTACGCCAGGACTGTAAAGCACTCCGCAGCTTAACCTCTGCTCCAGCCCCGTGAAGTAAGGGAAAGACTCTCGCCCCGTGGCGTAAGGGAAATACTTCACGGGGCCAGCCCCGTGAAGTAAGGGAAAGACTCTCGCCCCGTGGCGTAAGGGAAATACTTCACGGGGCCAGCGTAATCTATTCGTAACTATTCACCTGGCATTGGTGCGCGGCAGGGGCGGGGACGGCTCGTCCCCGGTTGCGTTCGCCAATCACGAAGACCTGGGGACGAGCCGTCCCC
>CAIWJG010000646.1 GCA_903912925.1 uncultured Verrucomicrobia subdivision 3 bacterium
CACCGCCCCACCGAAACACCGCCCCACCGAAACACCGAAACACCGAAACACCGAAACACCGAAACACCGATGGGTGCCCTCACCCGGCGTCCCCATCTCGTCCATAATGAGAACTGCTGGCTGAACTGGCCCATGCGCTTCGATACCTGGGCTGCGAGACGCAGCGGCAAACCGGCTCGCATATCCAACTGACGACTCAACGTGGCGGAGAACACCACGTCACAGTTCCCAATCATCGCCCGCTCAAGCTCGGCATGCTCCACGGCTTGCTCAAAGATATCGCCGCTCATCACAACCTGTCAGTCGAGCAGGTCGTACGTGAATTGGGTCTGTGAGAGGCGGCAGTCAGGCCGATGATGCCGGCACCGATGATTGGGACGGGCCTCATATAGTCCTCGAGAACCGGTTCTCCTTTCGCGCATCGGCGTAGGCGTCGAAGCGCATCGCGACGTTCCGGATGAGCAGCCGTCCCAGGTCGGTGACGAGCAAGCCCTGCGGCGTCTTGACCAGCAGGCCGTCGGCTTCCATGTCATCCAGCGATTCGATTTCCCGAGCGAATTGCTCTTTGAAGTCGAGCGCAAGCCGCTTCGACATGTCCGCGTAGTCCAGGCCGAGGTCGCACATCAGGCGCATGATAGTCGTGCGGCGCAGCTTGTCCTCCGCGGTCATCACGTAGCCGCGGTGCAAGGGCAGCTTGCCGGCGTCCAGCGCTCCGTAATAGGCCGGCAGTTCCTTAAGGTTCTGCCAATAGAAGCCTTCCCCCTGCGAGATGGAGGACATGCCAAACGCGCAAATGTCCGCCCCGCCGCGTGTGCTGTAGCCCTGGAAATTGCGCTGCAAGGTCTTCTGCCGCTGCGCCACCGCCAGTTCATCGCCCGCGCGCGCGAAGTGGTCCATGCCGATGTACTCGTAGCCTTCCGAAGTCAGCCGCTCGATCGTCAGCTTGAGCAACTCGAACTTGGTTTCCGGCGAGGGCAGAATGTCGGGCTTGAGGATCTTCTGCGCGGGCTTCATCCACGGCACATGGGCATAGTTGAAGACGGCAAAGCGGTCCGGCTTGAGCGAAAGCACTTCATCAAGGGTTCGGGCGAAGGATAGCGGGGTCTGGTAGGGCAAGCCGTAAATCAGGTCCAGGTTGACCGAGTCAAAGCCAACCTCGCGCATCCACTCCACAACCTGCCGGGTCATCTCGAAGGGCTGGATGCGATGCACGGCTTTCTGCACCACCGGATCATTGTCCTGCACCCCCATAGAACCGCGGTTGAAACCAACTTCGCGCAAGGCCACCAGGTGGTCGCGGGTCAGCCGGCGCGGGTCCACTTCCACGCCCGCCTCGGCATCCGGCGCCATCGTGAACCGCGCATGGATCATCTCGCCCAGCCGTCGAATGTCGTCTGGCAGGGAAAAGGTTGGCGACCCTCCGCCAAAGTGGAGTTGGACGACCTTGCGCTTCGGATTCATGAGCGCCTTCATGAGGTCCATCTCCCTTTCCAGATACTTGATGTACTCGCCGCTCTTCTTCTGGTCGGCGGTAATCACCGTCGTGCAGCCGCAAAACCAGCACAGCGAGTAGCAGAAGGGCAGATGGAAGTAGAGCGACAGATCCCGGTCGGTCTGGTTGTTGGCCCGAATCTGCTCGATGAAGATCTCCGGGGCTATCTCGTTGGTGAAATGGGTGGCGGGCGGATACGACGTGTAGCGCGGGCCCGGCACGTTGTATTTCTTCACCAGCTCAAGATCAACTTTCAGCATGCTCATGTAATTGTAGCCGCCGACGTCAGTCGGCGCACTATTCTTGCTGTCTAAATCAGCGCCGACTGACGTCGGCGGCTACGATTGCCTTCATTTGAAGCTTCGCACTGCGCTTACCAGGCTGCCGATATTCTCCAGTTTGGCGCTGGGCGGCACACCGTGGCCCAGGTTAAAGATATGTCCGGGCCGCCCCTGCATGTCGCGCAGGATCCGGTTCGCCCCGGCGGCCACCGCTTCGGGCGTGGTGCAGAGCAGGAACGGGTCGAGGTTGCCCTGCACGCCCACATGCTCCGGCAGCCGCGCGCGGACATCCGCCAGGCGCACATTCCAATCCACGCCCAGCACCTGCGCGCCCGTGTCCACCAGGTTATCCCAGTTGCCGTGTGTGCCTTTCGAGAAGACGATTACCGGCACCCGCCCTTTCAAGCCGGTCACAATCTGCTTCAGCCAGCACCCGGAGGCGCGGGCAAAGTCGCCATCCGACAACACGCCACCGAGGCTGTCAAAAAGCTGGACCGCATCTGCCCCGGCGTCAATCTGGAGGTGGAGGAAGTTCGTCACTGCCTGCGTCAGTTTTTCCATCAGGCGGGCGAAGAGTGGCGGGTCGGAATAAAAGAGCGCCTTGGCTTTCGTGTATTCTTTGACGCCGCCGCCCTCGACCATGAAATTCGCCAGCGTCCAGGGCGAGCCCGCAAAGCCGATCAGCGCTGTGCGGCCGTCGAGGGCCGCTTTGATCATCGGCAGGGCCTTGGCCACGTATTGCAACCGCTCTGTCACCGCCTCCACCTGCAAACGGTCCACGTCCGCCGCGGAGTTGAGCAGAAACTCCATCTCGATACCGCCCCGGTCGCGGAACTGGTAACGCTGGCCCAGCCCCTCGCAGACGACCAGGATGTCGGAGAACAGAATGGCGGCGTCGAAATCAAACCGCCGAATGGGCTGGAGCGTCACCTCGCTCGCCAACTCCGGCGTCTGGACCAGTTCGAGGAAGGTGTATTTCTCCTTGAGCGCCCGGTATTCGGGCAAGGCCCGCCCCGCCTGGCGCATGAGCCAGATGGGCGGATGGTCCACCGGACGACAGTGGCAGGCGTTCAGGAAGCGCTGCCGATTGGTAATAGCGACGGGCGTAAGGCTCGCACCTGTCGGTTGGTTCGACTCACGCGATTGCACTGTTTGGCTCATGTATTTTAGTGTCAACGGGCCGGCTGCCTGCCAACCTACGGTCGGCCAAGCGCCTTCAAGCCCGGATACAATAGCAGACAGGTCTCTCGGATGCCAACCTCCGTCATATCGCTGCACGACCGGTTTGATGGAAAACGGCCGCCGGAGTTGCCGGCCACATCAATGCCAGGATCGCCGCTGGACGGTGGCCGCCCGCGGTTCGAACTGTTGCGGGTCACTTGGCCTGGCAACTCAGCCCAAGAGAACTACTGTCTGAAGAAATCCTTTGCCTTTTTTCGGCAATCCGGCCATTGATGTTGTATGGCTGAGGCCATTTCTATTAGCTCACAATCCGGGTTACCGCCGTCGCTTGTTGCCGCCGAACAACGGACGCGCGAGTTCCTGGCGCAAAGCAAGTGGCGCAAAGCGCGCGAGCAGGTCAAGCCGCTGGTCAAACTCGACCGGGCACGGTTTCTGCCGCTGCTCATCGAGGCTAATATGGGCCTGGCACGCGAGTTGGTCGCCAAAGGCCAGGTGGCGGAAGCGCAGCAGGTACTGGCCTACTTGACAACGATCACGCCCCGCGAACAATTAGTAGGGCTGGAAGTTGAGATTCTCAGCCGGTCGGATGACAGCAAGGATTTCCTGGGCAAGTTTGCGACAGTGCTGATGGCGCCGGCTGGGAATCTGGCCGAAGCGGAACGAGTGCGATTAGCCGATCAGGTGGTGCTGGCGTTTGCACCTTTACCCGCCGGGCACTCGGCGGAGACGAGCCTTGGTCCGCAACTGCGCGGGATTCACGAGGCGCTGCAAGCGGTTTCCCGGCAAGAATGGGAGCGGGTGCCGGAGTGGCTGCGAACCATCCCGCACCGCTCGCCGCTCAGTCATTGGGCGGTGTTTGTCAAGGGTCTGGCGGCTTTTCACAACGGCGACACGGAGCGCGCGACGCGCTTGCTGAGCAGTTTGCCCGCGGAATCAGTGCCCGAAAAAGCCAGTCGATCCTACCTGCTACTGGCCAACGGAACCGAGCTGCCGCTGAACAAGCCGCGCTTGGCTGAGGGTATTCTGGAGGGGGCATGCCGGCTGGCGATTCAGCCTGGGGTGGCCGGACTGCTGCTGCGGGCGGAGCAACTTTGGCAGGCGGGCTGTCACGGGGACTCGTATCGGGTGCTGCGCAATTCCATCGGGCAGTTCCCGAGCGACGGCGCGGATTGGATGGGTTCGGTGAGCGAATTCTATTTCCAGGCGCCGTACGGCATGTCCTTCGAGCAACGCGATGACTATCTGGCGTTCTTTTACGACCTGCTGCGCCGCGGCGCGGCCAAGAACCGCATCGAGGAGATGCAGATGCTGCGGCTGTTTGCGCTGGCGGAGGACCCCGACACCAGCTCCTCGGATGTACGTTCCCACTGGGAACGATTCCTGAGCATCCACGAGCAAGTTCGCCAGTCCTCGCCGCACCTCAAGTCCATCGCCTATACCTGGCTGGGGCAGAAACTGGCGCGAAGCCTGGGTTCATCTTACTTCGGGATGCGGTCCGGTGGCGACCAGTTGTGGGATGCGGAGGGTGCTTGCGATTGCCTGGAGAAGGCCAAACAACTCGATCCGAAGAATCTGCCGGCCCATCTCCAGCTTGCCAAGGTGTACGAGGTGTTGAATCGCAAGAGCGAGCGCAATCGTTTGCTGGACGAGATGGCGGAACAGTTTCCGGAGGAAAAGTTGGTGCTGCTGGAGAATGCGCGGGGGTGTATCGAACGCAAAGCGTTTACCAAAGCGCTGGAGCTGCTGGAGCGCGCCCGGTCGGTGGACCAACTGGACCCGGCAGCACTGGAGCTGATGGTGGGCACCCGGCGGCAACTGGCGCGCCAGCACTACCAACAAGGCCGATTGGACAAAGCGCGACGGATACTTGAGCCGCTCGAAGGGTTGCTGATGGATCAGGCGGACGACCTTCAACGCAGCCGGTGGACCGCGTGGCTGCGCCAGGGCTTGCTCGAACGTTTACATGGCGATGGGGCGCAGGGCCAGGCGCTGCTCGACCGGGCGCGCGCTGCCAGCCCACATGCGGCGGGATTCCTGCTATTCGCGCATTTAGCCCATCGGGTTTATGCCCGGCAGGCGGATTCACCATTCCTGGCGGAACTGAAAGCTGAGCTGGCGCGGCAGCCATCGGCCACTCAGGGCGTGCTGCTGCTGCGCATCTTCCGCTACTGGGATAGCGCGCCGGACAAGCAACCGTGGGGGGCTGAGTCAGTCATGCTGCGGAAGTACTTGAAGGCGGCCGTCAAAGGGCCTTGCAGTCGAGTTGAAGCCAAGGCGATTGTGGAATTGTGCGGACCAGGGGAGTTTGTGGATTCAACGAACGCGTTCATCCGCGCGCGGCTGCGGCACGACCCCAAGGACCCGTTGTTCCGCTTGTTTAAGCACATGCTTCAGCCAGGCTGGATGCGCGAGTCGCATGAAAGCCGTGGCGAACTCAAGGCGATCCTGGAAGAGGCGCAGCGCCGCGGCGAGCAGGAATTGATTCCGAAACTGCAAGGCCTCATCCGCAGCCTCGATTATCCACCGCCGCTGCCTATGCCGCCGAGTCCCATTGACTTCGAGGATGAGGACGAATGGGACGCCCTCCCCGAATTTGAGGACGACTTGCCCGCTAACCTGATAGGTGGTTTTCCCGAGATTGCCCAGATAATGAAATTGCTCGCCAATGCCTCGGAGTCGGACATTCGCGAGTTTAAGAAGCACCGCCCCAAAGGCATGCCTGAATCTGTGGTTGATTTGCTGCTGGAGTCCGCCAAGCAGGGCGGACTCCCAAACCCTTTCTCACCGCTGCCTAAACCGCTGCCTAAACTGCGTCCTCCCGCACCACAGTTTCCTCGACGTCCTCCGGAAGAAGATCCCAACCAAAGCAAATTGTTCTAGTTTCCTAGTTTGATTCCTGGAATGATGAGCTACCGGAATTGTCTCGCAGCGTTATGAACCCTTACCTTGTACTCGGCGTGCCAGTGCAGGCGGATGACCCAACCATCCGCCGCGCCTATCTTGAGGCGATCAAACAAGCGACGCCGGAGAAGAACCCGACTCGCTTCCAGTCGCTGAGCGAGGCTTACGAGAGAATCAAAGACGAATCCAGCCGTTGCCAGTATGAGCTATTTCACCAGGAGTCTCCGGGAGCTTCGCCGCTGGATACCATCCTCCGCCACCTGCGGCTGGCAGCGAAACCGAAGCCGATGTCAATGGAAGCAATGAAGGAATTCCTGCACACATGCTCGAAGATGTAAAACCAGAAGGCGCAGTTCCGTCGCCAGAACCATGGCTGCCTGAAGTCGGCCGGCTGGCCTCCGAGTTGGCCGACCCCGTGCCAGTTGTGGATGGAGAAGGGGCGGGGCCGGAGGGGCGTGGGGCGTTTGGGGGCGAGCCTGCTGAAGACGAGGCAGAGTCCGAAGCGTCCGAAGCGGCCGAAGCGGCCGCACCCAATTACGCCGCACCTCTGGAAGCGGAAGAGGAAGAGCAGGAGCAGGAGCAAGAGCAAGAGCAAGAGAGTTCGGCGCGGGCGGAGCAATTGGCTGATTGGAAAGACGCGCTGCGCGGTGATTTCGAGAAATGGCTGGAGGAGTTGGATGACGTCGCCGAACTGGAAGCAGCCGCTGAGCCGGAAGACGCGGGGCCTGAGGAGAGCAAGACGCCCGACCTTTACTCGTTTTACGAGCAACTGGCCGCCGCCAACAGCGAATTTCGCAAGGCCAACCGCCGAACTGCCGAGGCCATCAGCCAATGGTGTGACACGCTCACTCGGTTCGACGGCAGCCTCTCGCCGCTGCACGAGGCGATGGTCAAGCTAACCGCCGCGCAGCCCAAAGCCGATGAGTTGTCCCGCAGCCATTGTCTCGTATTGGTGGAATGGCTCGACCGCCTGAACCGCATCCGCAAGGCATTCGAGTCGCCGCCGCAGAAGACCTCCTGGTGGCAAGGCCGCAGCAATTCGGTGTGGCTCAAAGCCTGGGAAAACCAAGGCCAAGCCCTCGCCATCCTGGCGAGCCATATTGAAGAGCTGCTAAAAAAGGAAGGCGTGACGCGTCTGGACGCCCTGGGCCAGCCGTTCGATCCGACCACCATGACCGCGGTGGCCGCTGAGCCGGATAGCGCCCATCCGCCACAAACGGTCCTGGAAGAACTGGCGCTCGGTTATCGGCGTCATGGCGAGCTGCTGCGCGCGGCCCAGGTGAAAGTCAGCCGCCAACCTTGAAAACAAACGCTGAAACGCTGAAATGCTGGAATGCTGAAATCCGAAAGAAGAACAGGATGCCCGCTAAACACGCGAAATGAATACCGGAATCCCATCCGTGAAAATCCGTGCAATCCGTGTCTCTTTTAGCGTGTTTAGCGGGCAACCCCAGGGTGAAATCTGAAACCTTGTGCCTTTGCGACCTTGCGTTAAATTCGAATTTCAGCTTTTCCCTTATAATTTATGAGTGAACTTATTGTAGGTATTGACCTCGGCACGACCAATTCGGAGTTGGCGGTCAGCTTTGACGACAAGGTGCAAGTCGTGCCCATTCACGGCCATCCGATCATGCCCTCCTGTGTGGGCCTGGATCTCTCCGGCAAATTGATCGTCGGGCAGGCGGCCAAGAACCAGCTTGTGGCAGCTCCCGAACATACGGTGTTGTCTATCAAGCGGAGAATGGGGGAAGAGACCAAAGTGCGGCTTGGGGAAAAGGAATTCTCCCCGGAAGAAATCTCCTCATTTATTCTGCGCGAGCTGAAGCTGGAGGGCGAGAAGCAACTGGGCCAGCCGATCCGGAAGGCCGTGATCACCGTGCCGGCGTTCTTCAACGAGCGCCAGCGCAAGGCGACCCAGATCGCCGGCGAGCTGGCCGGGCTGGAAGTGGTGCGGATCATTAACGAGCCGACCGCCGCCGCGATGGCTTATGGTGCCGGCGTCGCTGAGGGCGAGCGGATGCTGGTGTATGACCTGGGCGGCGGCACCTTCGACGTCTCGGTGGTGGTCGTTGAGCAAGGCGTCGTTGAAGTCAAGGCGAGCCATGGCGACACACATCTGGGCGGCGACGATTTTGACCAATTGCTGGTGGACTACGCGGTGCTCGAATTCAAGCGCCAACACAACATTGATCTGATTCAAGACCTCAAAACCCTGCGCCGCCTGAAAGTGGTCCTGGAGCGGGCCAAACGTACGCTGTCCGACGAGCCGTTTGTCAAGGTGCGCGAGGAGTATCTGGACGGGCAGCATCACCTGGAGCTGGAGTTGCTGCGCGAGGCCTACGAGCGGATGATTTTGCCACTATTGGAGCGGACCCTCACCTGCGTACACCAGTCGCTGACGGACGCGCGGCTCGGGCCCAAGGACATTCAGAAAGTGATGCTGGTGGGCGGCGCGACCCGCACGCCGCTGGTGCAACGACTGCTGCAAGAGCGGCTGCGGCTGGACCCGCGGTTTGAGATTGATCCGGATCTGATCGTCGCCATGGGGGCTTCGATCCAGGGCGGCGTCATTGCGGGCCAGCAACGGCACAGCATCCTGGTGGATATCACGCCGCACACCTACAGCACGACTGCGCTTTCGACCCGTAATGGCGAGGAGGGTTTGTTCTGCGTGCCGATCCTCCCCCGCAACACCCCGCTGCCGGCCAGCAAGTCCGAGATGGTTTACACGCTCTATGACAACCAGCCTTCTGCGAAAGTCGAGGTGCATCAGGGCGAGAGCGAGCGTCCCGAGCAGAACACGTTTATTGGCGATTTCCTGGTGGAGGGCCTCAGCCAGGCGCCGGAGGGCAATCCCATTGTCATCCATTTCGATCTCGACCTGAACGGCATTCTGAAAGTCACCGCGACCGAGAAAGTCACCGGCTTGGCCAAAACGGTCGCGCTGGACACCAAGGGCCAGCACGTCCTCAATTTGGACGAAGCGCGCCGCAACATCGCTTCTTTGGTTGGCGAACCGGGCGCAGAGAGTGTGCCCGCCGGAGAGGCGGCGCCTGGCAACGGAAATGGAGACCTGCAGGCTGACGAAGAGGAATTGCTGACCAGTGCCAAAGAGCTGCGCAAACGCGCCGAGGCGCTGCTGCAGAAGAGCATCGGCGAGGAGGATGCCATCGAGATCCGCGAAATCATTCACGCCAGCGCGGTCGCGATCAAAGACAGCAACTGGGATGCGCTCGAAGAAAAGAATGAGGCGCTCTCGGACCTGCTGTTCTACCTGGAGGACTAGCGTGGCGACGCTCAATTGCCCCGCCTGTAGCAAGCTCAACCAGACCGAAGCCGCGTGTACGCGTTGCGGGTGCGACCTTGCCCGGCTACGCGCGGTGATGGCTGCCGCCAAGGAGGCCCTGGCTGAGGGGCGCGTTTCGTTGCAGACCGGCGACTGGGCGGCTGCGTTGAGCTGGTCCGAAGAGTCTTGGCGGCTGCGTCACACCGTGGAAGCTGCCCGGCTGGCGTTCCTGGCCGCCGGCGCGATGGGGGACACCCGAACTGCGGCAACGTGGCACCGCCACGGTGCTGAGGCATGAACCTAAATTCGGCAGTTGATTTAACCGCAAAGAACACAAAGATCGCAAAGAAAGATAGTTATGAATGGAGGGCATAAGTCTCCCCTTCACCCGCTTCCAGACGGGCGCCTTGCCACGG
>CAIWJG010000647.1 GCA_903912925.1 uncultured Verrucomicrobia subdivision 3 bacterium
GCAGTTTTGACCCCGAGAATGCGTTTCGCGTGCGGGGATTCTGCCAGTGCGACGCTTTGCACACGCAAAGACTTGTGACACACTCCCGCCGAAAAACTTCTCAGTATTTCGAGGAAACCATTGGTATGTCAGGAGGTCTGTTCTCCCAGCGGGCGGTGGCCCCCGCCTCGGTAATTTGTCGCGCCAGTAAACCCGCCAGGTCCACCGTGGCGGCAACGAGACGGCGGGTCGTGCTCTTATGACTGTAGTGGTTGCGCGGTTTGAAACCGAGCAGGCCATAGAGGCGAACCAGATTGCCGAAATGACGGCCGATGTAGCCGGTGCGGGGAAGACCGGCCGAATGGTCGATCAAGGTGGAGTTCAGATAGGGGCGCTGCAGCAGCGGATGGAGGCAACCCGGTGCGACTCCACGCCCTCGACAACTGAGGCGTAGGCGTATGGCTGGCATCAGCATTACCATCGCCCCGGACGGCACAGCCCAGTGTCTTTGGACCGAAGCAGTGCCCCTGCACGAACTGGGGCGGCTGAAGCCTCAACGCGCCTGTTCCATTGAGTTCGACAACCCGGCACAGGCCTGGCGCGTATTCGACCGGAAGGGCCGCTGTCTCTATTGCTCGCCCTCGCGCGAAACCTGTCTGGCGCTGTGGGAACGCCAATATCTGGATTGGGTGCTTGATCATAATCAGCTCCGGCGGACAAACTGAACACAGGCCCGCCTGGCGTTAAACCGGACGGGCTTTCTTCTTCAAAAGACCCCGGCCTGCTCTGAATGATCAGGGCGGGCCTTTTTCTCCATTAACCAAAGATCAAAACCAAGAAAGGAAATAACAACATGAGAAACGCAATTATCAACTACATCCGGGCGGGCTATCCCGGAATCTACCTCGTGTCCTTTGAGGAAACACGGATCGAGGCAGAGCTGAAAGCCATCGCCCAGACCCTGGACTACCGTTTGTTTGGATGGTCCATCACCGAAGGGTTGGTGGACACGGCTGACGGGCATACGCAAAGCGCCCAGGACCCCATCGAGCTGATGACCGCTGTGGATGAACTGCCCGAAAACACTGTCATCCTGCTCAAGGACTTTCACCAGTTTCTGGAAGAGGGCAACCCGGTGCTGGTGCGCAAAGTCAAAGAGAGCTTGCGGGTCGGCAAGACCAAGGGGCGAGCGCTAGTGATCGTCGGGTGTCGACTGGCGTTGCCGCCAGAGTTAGAGCGGGAGTTTGTAGTGGTGCAGTTTGCGCTGCCGGACAAGACGCAACTGGGGGTGGTGCTGGACAACATTGCCGGGTCAGCGAAGCTGGCCAAGCCCGAGGAAGAGGCACGGGAGCATTTGCTGGACGCAGCCTGCGGGCTGACCTCGATCGAGGCTGAGAACGCGTTTGCGTTGTCCGTGGTTGAGAGCAAACAACTAGGCTCAGGCATCGTTGCTCGGGAAAAGGCCAGCGAAGTCAAAAAGGGCGGGCTGCTGGAAATCTGCGCCCTGGCGGCATCGTTGGAAGATATTGGCGGCCTGGAGGTGTTGAAGGCTTGGCTGTTGCAGCGCCGCGACGCCTTTGGGCGAGAGGCCAAGGCCTACGGTCTGCCCAGCCCCAAGGGGTTGTTGATCGTCGGCATTCCCGGCACAGGCAAATCGCTAACAGCCAAGGCCACGGCGACGGTGTTCAACCGGCCACTGCTCAAGCTGGATGCCGGTCGCCTATTCGCCGGCCTGGTAGGGCAGTCCGAGAGCAATCTGCGTTCGGTCATCGCGACCGGAGAAGCCATCGCGCCCTGCGTGCTCTGGTTGGACGAGCTGAAGAAAGGGTTTGCCGGTAGCCGAAGCTCGGGCACGACCGACGGGGGGACCGCCTCCCGCGTGCTCGGAACGTTCCTATCCTGGCTCCAGGACCGAACCTCGCCGGTGTTCGTGGTGGCTACGGCCAACGATGTGACGCAATTGCCGCCAGAACTCCTGCGCAAGGGACGGTTTGACGATATGTTCTGGATTGACCTGCCGAACCAGCCGGAGCGGGAAGCCATCTGGCGCATTCAGATCGCGAAGTTCCGTCGTGACCC
>CAIWJG010000648.1 GCA_903912925.1 uncultured Verrucomicrobia subdivision 3 bacterium
CAGCCAGTTTGCAATACGTAGCAGCCGACGTAAGGAGGCTCTAATCCATTGCAGAACTACCTCATCCCGAAAGAATCTGAGCCTCCTTACGTCGGCTGCTACAGAGAACCACGTTTCCCAATCAGGCTCCAAGGCAGACCGGAAGAGGCAAGCAGAGACCCTGCCCACCTGACCATTTCTGAAGCAGTGGGCATTCATGCTGCCTAATCTACCGGTTCTATTCGACGTGCCTAACAACGCTGCAAAATATGCCCAACCCGTAGGCCCTGTCGAGCGCGCAGCTTGCCAGGCGTTGTCCCTCAAAACTCCAGCAGCACCTTATCCGGGTCCGGGCGTTTGCTTGCCCGGACCATGCTCACGAACACCACTGTCGCCAGGCACGGGATGATCGAAGCGGCAAAGGTGGAAATTCGGTGCCGCGGGTGCAGGGCACAGTTTGTGAGATCAGCCTAGTCCGGGACCACAGGACGAGCGATTACGGACAACCGGCGCCGGAGCTTCGGTTCTACTATCTGTGAGGATTTCCGCAGCCCGCGCAAACTCCTCGACCTCATGTAACCTATTTAACCTATGTAACTCATTTAACTCCTTTGGTTGCGGCTTTGCCGCACTGGGCTCATCTGTCTGCGGCATCGGTATCAACATCGGCAACCAGATCGGCAGTTTTGGAGGGCGCATTACTGAATAGCGCTGCAAAAAGGCTTGTAAACGAGCCGTGGAACTGGTTAGCTGGTCGGCAATAGGATCAGCACAAATGACGCACCATAGGCCCAGTGGAAAGCTCTTCGACCATCCGCCGGACATGGAACCGCTGTTGCCTGAGGCTGGTGATGGCGAGTTGGACGGCACAGCTTTGCTGCTCATTCGCAGGGCGGAACGGCTGCGCGGACTTCTCCATCCGGTTACCCGGAAGACCGTGGCCCGAATGGTGCGCTCGATGAATAGTTATTACTCGAACCTGATCGAGGGCCATCGCACCACACCACGAGATATTGACGCGGCGTTGCAGAAGGACTTTTCGGCCGATGAGACACAGCGGGCACTGCAGCTTCAGCATGTGGCCCACATGGAGACACAAGCGGAGATGGAAGCACGGTTGGAAACTGCGTTGGCGGCTGAGGTGTGTTCCGCCGAATTCTTGTGCTGGCTGCACCGTAGGTTTTATGAGCGGCTACACGAGAGCCTGTGCCGCGTGGAAGGGCAGAAGGGAGAGGCGTATCAGGTTTTGCCTGGGCGGCTGCGCGAGGTCGAGGTGAGCGTGGGGCGTCATTTGGCGCCGACGAGCAAGGGGCTGGCCAGATTTCTGAAACGGTTTGGAGAGTTCTATGGGCCGCTGGTGACCCCGACAACGCAGGGGCTGGTCGCGGCCGCCGCGGCCCACCATCGCCTGGCGTGGATTCACCCTTTCCTGGATGGCAACGGGCGCGTACTACGCCTTTTCACTCATGCCTGGTTTACCAAGGCGGCGATTGATGGGGACGGCCTGTGGACCATCTCCCGCGGTTTGGCGCGCCGCCAGGGGGATTACCGGGCGGCCCTCGCCAAGGCAGATGAGAAGCGCCTTAATGATTTCGACGGTCGGGGCTATTTGTCGCAACGGCATTTGGGCGAGTTCTGCCAGTTCTTCCTGCAGACGGCAGTTGACCAGGCGGAGTTCATGGAGGGGCTGCTGGATTTGGACGGTCTGCAGGCGAGAATTATCGGCTACGCGGAGCGCAAGGAGTCGGCAAAGGAACTGCCGCGGGGCAGTGGTCGGGTGCTGCAGGAAACTCTCTTGCGCGGGGAGATCGCGCGCGGCGAGGTGGGTCGGATCATCGGCGCATCGGCGCGCACAGGCCAGAAGGTCGTGGGCGAGCTGCTGGGTCAAAGGTTGCTGATCTCCGATTCGCCTAAGGGGCGGCTGCGCCTGGAGTTTCCTGCGGAGGCAGCCGGTCACTATTTCCCGAACCTCTTCCCCGCCGGAGGGTAGCGCGGTCATACCGCGCCCCATAGGCTGAAAACCCCTCGACCATCGTCACATCATCCTGACGCGATAGTGGGCACAGCGCCCCACAATGTGCCTCAGTAGTGCAACGAAATGACTTCGTGGATGTCTTCGACCGTGAGCTGAACGCGGCGCTTTTCCCGGGCAATCCGGGTGGAGGGGTTGAAGGCAGTGGCACGCTTGATCGGCTCCGCCGTCTTGATCGTGGCACGATACATCGGCGTATCTTCCAGCAGGGCCGGCAGCACGTAAGGCCGCCGCTCGGCGGGAGTTGTCTGCGGCGGGGAGTTATAGGCTACCAGGTGAACGCGCAACGTGCGGCTGGCCGGGTCATCGGTGACCACCGCCTCGACGTTCACGGGCGCAACAATTTCGATACGAGGCGATGGATGCAGCAAGCGGACGGCGTTGGCCAGGAGCTTGCGATCTTCGACGATATGATGCTCGCTCGCGGTGGCATAATCGGGCGAGCAGGTAAAGGTGAGCACGCGACCCTTGCCAATCGTATTGAGCAAAATGGCGGGGCCGACCGGCGTGTCGGCGCTCATCGGCCAAGTGGTGCCCTCCCTGCCCTCCTTCTGGCGCGTGGTGCGATAGGGCTTGAGCAGTTCCCCCACGGGCTTGGCGGTGGTCGGCTCGAAAACGCCGGCTGGCCCCTTCACCAGGAAAGGCCAGTCCATGCGGTGTTCGGGCGCGAGTTGGCGGCTGACGGATGAGGCCTGGGCACCGGGAAAGCGCACCCAGTTGTCCATCGAATCAAGCTTCCCCTTAAACCTCGCGCCGATGAGCGCTTCGATCGAGGTACTCTCCAGCAATTTGCCCTGGTGGTCGTAGCAGCCGCCGAACCCGGTCACGATCAGGTTGCCCCCCAGTTCCACATACCGAAGCAAGAGCGCGCGCTCCTTCTCCGACACGATGCCGACGTTAGGTAGTACTACCACCGGAAACCGTTGCAGCGTCTCAAGCGTCGCGCTCTCATCGAGCACAATCCCCCAGGGAATATGCTCGTAAAGCATTGCCTTCTGCGCCCCCTCAAAACTCTGGAAATACTCCCCCGCGTTCTCACGTCCAACCCAGTCGCGCGTGCGGCTGCTGAAATAGAGCCCGACCTCCTGAACCGGCTGGCCGCCAAACTGACTGCGTTTGGCATGTACCTCCTTGAACGCCGCGCCCAGCCGCTCATAGCACACCGGATCAAGCCAACCGTCGAACCCCGTTTTATCCACTACCGTCACGAACCCGCCGTGGGCCAGCAGAGTGAATACCTCCCACCGGATGTCAGCCAGAGGACGCACGGTTTGGTTGTGGTAGCAGCGGGCGTCCCGCGAGATGGCGATTTGGAAGGGCGCGTTGGGTGTGGCGGCGCGATAGAACTCGGCGTTAAGGCCGACCGTGCCGGCGCTGAAACCCCACATCCCGGTTTCGCCGGTCACGAAGTCGCTGTTGCCGGCGTGCTGCACCGGGCGTTGGCCGACCTCCCACGAGAAAGGCGGGTTGCCGTGATAGTTGAAGTCCACCGAGGTGCGCGGGTTGAGTGATTTGATATAGGCGTAGAGCGCCTTCTCGAAGCGTTCGCTGGTGCGGTAGCGAAACTCCAGCATCTTGTCCCAGTCGCTATCCCAGGTCACACCCTTTGGCATCGGGCAGCCGAACTCGGCCTCGAACTGCTTGCGGCAGGAGTCGCACCAGCAGCCGTAGGGCGGTCCGAAGCCCTGATCCACCATATCAATGTGGAAGCCATCAATGCCGTAAGCGAGCTGCTCGGCGACGATCTGCTTCATGACCTCCAGGTAACCGGAGTTGTAGCAGAACCGGCCGATTCGCTTGCCCTTGGCATCGCGCATCTCGAATTCCGGATGCGCGTTCAGATAGTGTCCGCCCTGTTGCACCACGCAATAGGCGATCACGGGCAACTTGTGCTTGCGGGCCTCGGCGACTGTCTCCTGCAGCACATCCCGCTTCCCCAGCCCGGCGCACTTGAGCAGCAGCTTCGAATCGTAATACGCGTAGTCGCCGTCGCGCGCCCAGATCACCACGTACTCGCAGTTGGCCTCCACACAGCGGCGCACGACCTCCTGCCCATTGAAGCGGGCGCAGTAGCGGGCGTCATTCGTGTCGCTATTGCTGAACTGCGCCCCGGTCGGGCCGACCTCCATGCCCACGAGTGAATGGCGAAACCACGGCTCCGGCTCAGTGCCCTGGTCGGCGGCGCCAACCAGCCAGGATTGGAGCATGATAAAGAGAATCAGTTGCTTCAGCATTTGGTCAAGACCCGCTATGGGTGTGTTCGAATAATGTCGTTCATTGTAGCAGCCGACGTAAGGAGCCTCAAACATGTCGTTCATCGTAGCAGCCGACGTAAGGAGGCTCAAACTTCTCCTGGGACCGGCCATTCCGCCACTGTAATGTCGTTCATCGTAGCAGCCGACGTAAGGAGGCTCAAACCTCTCCAGGGATCGGCCATTCCGCCACTGTAATGTCGTTCATTGTCGTTCATTGTCGTTCATCGTAGCAGCCGACGTAAGGAGGCTCAAACTCCTCTGGGGACCGGCCATTCGCCACTGATTAGAGCCTCCTTACGTCGGCTGCTACCTCTTCCCGACAGGCTCTAAGGCGACATTGAGTTATGGTCCCGCGCCCAAAGCGCCGCCTCGGTCATCCGGTTGTATTTGTAGCCCGCCGCGCTGTTTCTCATGGACTCCGCGTGCCCGTCGGCAAACCCGAAGTTGCACCGCTTATTGTGCCGCGGCAACGACCGGGAGTCCCCATCGTTAAAGCCGCCCGAATCGCTCGGCACGCGGAAGTAGCTCACGCCACCGCCGTCCCACTGCATATTAGCCGCATCCCACGCAACGTCCGGCACCCAATCATCGGCCCCGAGATTCTTGCTGGCGACGGTCACGGCGCCGCCGTCGGCAAAGACAATCGAGGCGCTCGGCTTTCTGATCCCCGTCTCCTTGATGACGCCTGGGCTACCATCCGTGCTAGTCCAGCACCGGCCATACTCGGGGTAATTGTAGCCGATGCCTAGCGTGTGATTCGTGCTCACCGAACCGCCGATGTTCTTGTTCGCCATGAACCTCGTTGAGGGACAGTCAAAGATATTACCGTTCTTCGCGTAGCCCCCTAACCGCAAGGTGTCCTCCCAGAAAAGGCCATAGGGGTTTTGCACGATGAATGTCCCGCCATCGTAGTTCCAAGGTGGGAATACCGGGTTGCCCGGTTGGACCCACAGGGGCATGAACATCCCTCGGCTATCATCCACGTACATAGTGGTAGCCAGAGCGACTTGCTTCTGATTGCTCAGACAATTAACCGCTTGCGCCTTTTCTTTGGCCCGGCCCAAAGCCGGCAGCAGCAACGCTGCCAATATGGCAATGATCGCTATGACGACCAGCAATTCGATTAATGTGAATGCCCGCTGCGTGGCGCAGTCTTGGGCGCTTTCCTGATGTGGGTTTCGCATACGCATTCTACGATATTTCCGGAGGGTTGGGAATCTGGCGCCGTCTGCTGATTGGCGGAGGCGGATGGGAATCGAACCCACCTGGAACTTTGTTGAGCCCCACCATGGTTTTGAAGACCAGGAGCGCCACCAGGTCGCCTTACGCCTCCAGGCACACTGAACGCGTTGCCCACGGTTTGCACCGCCAGGCGCTGTTTCAATATTTGCCGCGCGCATAACGCCGGTTGCATTTATGAAGCAATCGGCACGCTAGTTCAAGATGAATACGGAAATGTGGCGGAAAAGTGGAAGGCGGCGAATCGAAGGCCAAGCCTGAGGACTGCCACGCCACGCTCGTCGGCCCGTCAGTCAACCCGCCCGATCCCTTTCCGGGCTGGGGTGGTTTTGTTGGCTGGGAATCGCCGATCCGCCACAAGAACGGCACGTGTCTCGTTGGCTTCAACGTCGGCTACTGGCAAGCCTCGCCACCGACGCCGCTGCGCTATCCGGCCAAGACGCTCGACCACCCCGCCAACGAAAACCTAAATGCAGGGGCTTTTAATTGAAATGCGGCCCATTCACGGCGGGAGTGCCAACTGCTATGACGCCAACGCCCACCGCCGTGAACTGCGGTCAATGTCAAACGCTGCCGGAAACGTGCGTGACGTGTCTTTTAGTATCTGGCTCTCTCACCATCGCTTGGTAAAAACACCCGGGGCCGGGCGAGTATGGATTGCCAAATGGTTGAAATCCTTGCTGGATGGCCTCGTTGACGTTCGCATCTAGCTCCATTTCACTCGTTGCTTGCA
The DNA here is from genome assembly GCA_903912925.1 of uncultured Verrucomicrobia subdivision 3 bacterium. Taxonomy (GTDB): domain Bacteria; phylum Verrucomicrobiota; class Verrucomicrobiia; order Limisphaerales; family UBA8199; genus PALSA-1440. The sequence continues at coordinate 6,239 of CAIWJG010000648.1, forward strand.
TTGTTTTATATTCACTGACGTACATACTGTGATTCCTTTCATTTATTACCTCATTCGAGGCAGTGCATAAGCATGGCACCGCTCCGGCAGCAATCAAGTTGCTTTGTGGCGGAGATGATTAGAGGGATAGAAGAATAGGAAGTCAGATAGTCAATGCGTGAATGTGTCTTTGATTTTATGATACACCCATCAGATAAGCGGAAAGAACAAGAACCACCGGGCAGCGGGTGTTGGTTGTTGGATAAGGCATAAGATGCCCAATCAGGATTGTGCTCGCTCAAAAAAGTAGCCGCATTGCGAACACTTCCATATCTTCATTTTAGTCCAGTGCCAAAAACCCAACCAAAGGGGGATAGCGAGAGCGGAGAGCCAAGAATTCCGAGCCAGCATGAAGAGGAACACAAGGCAGCCCACGGTAATCAATGAACCATGATTTTTATGCATTTCGCCCTCTTGCATTGCTATCTGGCAATGAATACATTTTGGGGCAACTTGGACTGTGTTTTCCATACGTGTTTGAGCTTATGCTGCGAGTGAGGTTAGGCAAGCCCAAATAACGGCTCGCAATCGCCACCGCTTGACCGCTACGCCACTTGACGCCTTGCCGATGGTGCTTTGTCCCTTGCTAACAACTGCTAACAAAAACTAACTACCAAACACCCTATAAACGGGAATTTTGATAGATAAGTCAATCAACAATTATTATACTGAAATTGTGGAAAGTGCTGTAAACACAATACTTTGTGGCGTGACTTATTATACTACAAAAAACACGGCATTGGGTTTGAAGACCAGGAGCGCCACCAGGTCGCCTTACGCCTCCAGGCACAAGGAACGCGCTGCCCACGGTTTGCACCGCAACGCGCTGTTTCAATATTTACCGTGCGCATAACGCCACGTGCATTTATGAAGCAATCGGCACGCTTGTTCAAGATGAATACAGAGAAGCCCACACGCGCGGCCAACCCGCGAACCGGTCTTGATCCGGACCAATGATTTGGCAACCTAAGGCTGCACATGAAGAGACAGACGATGACCCTACCGATAACCGGCGTGCTGCCGATCGCGCTCTTGATTCTGAGCCTGCCCTCGGGAGTGCTGTCGGCCCAGCCAGTGACCGATTCCGCGTCCCGAACGGCTCAGGAAGCGCCCCTGCGTCCTCAGGTGAAGGTGGTGGACGGCGGCGAATCGAAGGCCAAGCCGGAGGACTGCCGCGGCACGCTCGTCGGCCCGTCTGTCAACCCGCCCGATCCCTTCCCGGGCTGGGGCGGATTCGTTGGCTGGGAGTCGCCGATCCGCCTCAAGAACGGCACGTGGCTCGTTGGCTTCAACGCCGGCTACTGGCACGCGTCAGCGCCGACGCCGCTGCATTATCCGGCCAAAACGATCGAGGAGTACCTCAAGCTTGGTTTGCCCACCGACATCGTCGCGCCCACGGGCGGGCGGGCCATGCTCATCCGCTCCTCCGACGAAGGGAAGACCTGGAGCAAGCCGACCCTGCTCATTGACACCCCTGCGGACGACCGGCACCCGGCGTTTGTGGAATTGCGCGACGGCACGATTCTCTGCTCCTTTTTCACTTATGTCGGTGAGCCTGAGGGCGGCGACCTGCGCAAAGCCCCGGAACTCGCCGCGCGGGTCCACATCACCCGGTCTTTCGACGGAGGGCGCATGTGGGAGCAAAAGCCGCGCACCGTGCGCACGCCGTTTCTCTACGACGAAACCGATGGCCCATTCGTGCGGTTGAAAGACGGCTCTGTGCTCGTCGCAATTGACGGTCGGCCACAAAGCGGTCCGCCTGACCAAGCGGCGGTATTGCGCTCAACCAATCGCGGCAAGAGCTGGAAGCTGCTGTCCACCGTCCGGGCGCCACACGATCTCCTTGAGGTCACCGTGGCCGAGTTGCCGGATCGCCGACTCGTGCTGATGGCCCGGCCGGAAGGGGACATTTGCTGGTCGGCGGACCACGGGCGCACCTGGACCCCGCCAGTGACCTTCGGGATGCGGATGTATGCCCCGAGCCTCTACGTGCTACGTGACGGCACACTCGTCTGTCTTCACGGTTCTTATGCGCCCGGCCACGGAGGGCTGCGCGTCATCTTCAGCCCTGACGGCGGGCACACGTGGATTGCTCCCGCTAAGGATCACGGCTTCCTGGTGGATCAGGCCTACGGGTACGGTAAGGCAATGGAGTTGCCGGATGGTTCACTCTTCATAACGTATCTGGCCACGGGTGGTCACCGGACCGAGGATGCTCGGAGCAACGCGATCCGCTGCATCCGCCTTCGCGTGCGTCCCGACCATTCCGGCATTGAGCTACTGCCCGCCCCGAACCGAGAATGACGAAGCACCTCAAATTGCCTTGGAGCACGCAAGCCGCTTCGCAATCGAAGTGACAATCAGCCCCTCAGCATTAAGATCACCCCATCCTTTATGAAACAAAACTCTATCTCTGGCCTGCTTGCCCTATCGCTCTTCTGCCTGGGTTATGCTGCCCCTCTCCCCGCCGCTGCCGCGGACGAAAGCGCTACGGTCTCAGTGACGCTTTCAGGCGCCAAGGCCGACGGCGTTACCGATGATACGGCCGCCATTCAGAAGGCGCTCGACCAAGCAGGCCAGGCCGGCGGCAGGGTGCATCTGGCACCCGCGCGCTACCTGGTCAAAGGCAGCCTGCGAATTCCACCCGGGGTGACTCTGCAAGGGGTGATGGATTCGCCGGTCTGGAGCGAGCCGATGAAGGGCTCGATCATCCTGGCCACGGGCGGACGCGACAACGAGGATGCCCCGGCGGTCTTCGAGATGGGCCACTCCTCGGCGGTGCGCGGCCTGACGGTGTTCTACCCCGAGCAGCAGACCACGAACATCCACGCCTACGCCTGGACGTTCCACCTCCAGGGCCACGACAACACGGTCGAGAACGTCACGCTCATCAACAGTTACAACGGCATCCGCATCGGACCGGAAGGCAATGTGCGCCACCGCATCCGGAGCGTCTATGGCTGCGTGCTGCGGCGGGGCATTTCAGTGGACGCGTGCAGCGACATCGGGCGCATCGAGAACGTCCAGTTCCACTGCCACTGGTGGACAGCCGCGGAGGTCGGCGGCAATTGGAAACCGGTGCATGAATTCATGTGGCGCAACTGTGAGGCGTTCATCTTCGGGCGCACGGACTGGGAGTATGTCAACAACACCTTCGTCTTTCCCGCGAACATCGGCTACCGGTTCATAAAAACCAAGGCCGGCGCGGCCAACGGTCAATTCTCAGGCATCGGCGCAGATGAGGCGCAGGTGTGCGTCAAGGTAGATGAGATTCAGCCTATGGGCCTGCTGATCTCCAACGGACAATTCGTGACCATGCACGGCGACGTGCGCATTCCTGTGCTGGTGGAAAACACCTGCCACGGCTCGGTGCGACTGGTGGATTGCTCGTTTTGGGGGCCGAACCGCCAATGCGTCGTTTCGCACGGCAAGAGCTTCGTGTCGCTCTCGGACTGCTACCTCAGCAGCTCCGGCCGCGTGAAGAACCCCGGCGTGGCACTCGTCGAGGCCGACGGCGGGAAGCTCCAGGTGAGAGGCTGCAGCTTCGGCACGGACGAACCCAGCATCGCCTTACAGAAGGGCCTGCAGCATGCGATCATCACCGAGAACAACGGCGTGCGCGGTGTGGAAATCACCAACCAGATCGGCGAAAGGGCGATTATTGCGAACAACGAGCCGCTTTCGAAATAGCCAGTCCGACTGGCAAATCCGAAACCCGAAATC
>CAIWJG010000649.1 GCA_903912925.1 uncultured Verrucomicrobia subdivision 3 bacterium
ACACCAGAACACCGGGCCAGAGGCCCGGTTAACCGGCAGGCCGGAGGTCTGCCCCACGTTCCGACCTGAACAGTTACCATGAGGATTCAACGCTTTCTCTATATTGCCAAGCGGCCCCATTATTTGTCCCCGGAACTGCTGCTGGCGATGGGACGCTCAGGAATTGGCCTGGTGTTTGCCGCAGCCGATATTGGGGAGGGCTGAGGTTGTTTAGGTGGATTATCTGGCATTCCAGCAGCACAGGTCATTTGCGGTACCGGATTTCGCACAGGAAGGTACCGGGGATCGATTTGGATGGCCTGAGGGTAATCGGCGTAATGGACGATGCCTCCGATCGCTCAGAAGCCCAGCCGTTTTCAGGTTAATCGCCCTTTACTCAGGCCGGAAGGCGGGCCTGGGAGCGATTTGTAACCTGCCAGAGGTCAATAGATACCCACCCGCCCCCTCTGAACGCCCCCCAGAGCGCCTGGCGCATTCCTGGGGGGCATCCCAGGTTGTCTCCCGGACCCCGATTTCAGTCTGCATGATTCTTAAAGTTGATGAGATTGCCATGTTCTTACCCAATCCTCTTGTGCCGCCCGGCTGGGCTGAAGACAAGCGCGATGATCTGCAATGCTCTATATGACAATCTCATGGCCTCTTACACTCCGTGTTTTCTCTGGCAAAACGGGTGTTGGAATGCTACATATAGTGCGTTATAGGCGAACAATAAGTAGTATTATGGGAAAACCCATCAATCAGGCAAGTCTTGATCAGGCGCTCGCGCTTTTGGCGGGAAGGCTTGACCTTGCCCAGTCCGAGCCGGTGCGTTTGGTTGTCTGTGGAGGATCGGCACTGATTGCGATGGGGCTTCGGCAGCGGACAACCAGAGATGTGGATGTCGTGGCGTTGCTGAGCGCGGCCCACGAGCGTTAATCCTGACCCGCTTCCGGATTTTCTGCTCACGGCCGCCGAACAGGTGGCGCGTGATTTGGGTTTGCCGACGGGTTGGCTGAATAACGGCCCAAGCAGCGGTGAGGGCGGACTCTTCCAGATGGGTTTGCCGGCAGGGTTCGTCGGCAGATTGACCGGGAAGAACTATGGCTCACGGTTGGCCGTCCACTTCATCGGGAGGCTGGACCAGATTCACTTCAAACTTTACGCGGCGGCCGATCAACGGGATGGCACGCATCTGACCGATCTCAAGGCGCTTGATCCGAGTGCCGCCCAACTTGAAGCCGCGGCCCGCTGGGCAATGACCCATGATGTCTCGGAGGGCTTCAAGATGGTTTTGAAGGAATTACTCACACAACTCGGCCATGAACCCGTCGCTAAAACAATTTAAGGGCGAGTATCAGACTCTGCTGCTGGATTATCTCTGGCGGCAGTGGTCCGCCTTGGGCGTCGCCGGCCAGACCCAGGCCGCAAATGACTGGATCATTGATCCCGAGGCGTTGCTGTTGTTGACCTGCACCGTGGGCCGCTCCGATCCGCGCCTGTTCGACGAAGTGCTCGACTGGCTCCAAGTGAACGGTTGGCTCATCAACGTGATGCGGCTCAAACGCATCCTGCGGACCGAGGAATTCGCCGGCGAACCGGTGCTGGCAGCCATCGCCGGGTGGCTGGCGACGGGGGCGGAGGTGCCCAAGTGGAAACTGCTGGCGGCCTCGGCACCGCCGCTCGTCGCCGCGGAACCATTGTTCTTCAGCGAAGACGGGCAGGCGATTCCTGCGCTCGGCGAACCCGAACCGATCTTTGCGCGTTACGGATGGCAGCGCGGGCCGCTGCGGGTGCGCGGCTACTCCCAGGAATTTCGCCCGGCCCTGGCCGCCACCCTGGCCCTGCAACTCCGGGCGTTGCTCGGCATCAACGTCCGCTGCGAAATCGTGATGTATCTGCTGACGCACGACGCAGCCCATCCTTCGCAGATTGCCCGCGAGGCTTATTACTTTGAGCGGGCGGTGCAGGGGACGCTGGCGGACATGAGCCGGTCGGGGGTGGTCCAGTTGCGCACCGCCAGCCGGGAGAAGCACTATTGGATCAAGCCTGACCAGTGGCTGCAGTTGCTCAATCGCGGCGCGCAAACGGCCCCGAAGTGGATTGTCTGGCCCCCCTTGTTCAGTGCCCTGGAGCAAATCTGGCTGCGGCTGCGCGATCCGAAATTGCACGATCTGGAATCATTGCTGCAAGCCTCCGAGGTTCGTCAACTCATGGCCAAGGTGCGTCCCGCCCTCGAACGTGCAGGCTTCGATCGGGCTCTCTCGGATGACCGGCAACATCTGGGCGAGTCGTATCTGCCCGTGTTCATCGCGGATGTGAAGCAGCTCTTGACCTAGCTTCAAACTGATGGTACTGGCTGCGGCAGTCCAAGCGCAATGCGGAGATTGCCACCCTTTTGGGAGTCAGCCACCACACGGTGCGGCAGCACCTGGAAAAGATCTACGCCAAGCTCGGCGTGGAGACCCGCATGGCGGCCGCCTACACCCCGGGCGTTTGATCCTAAAAAGCGCAGTTGAATCAACGCAAAGGCACAGCGCGGTCAAGCGGCAGCCAAGAACAAACTGGGCTTAACGCCGAGACGCAGAGGAACGCGGAGAAACGCAGAGAAAAAGAACTGCCGTTCTTGGGCTGAACCCGGCCTCCCGGCAAGAGGCCAGACCTCCTGACATACCAATGGTTTCCTCGAAATACTGAGAAGTTTTTCGGCGGGAGTGTGTCACAAGTCTTTGCGTGTGCAAAGCGTCGCACTGGCAGAATCCCCGCACGCGAAACGCATTCTCGGGGTCAAAACTGCG
>CAIWJG010000650.1 GCA_903912925.1 uncultured Verrucomicrobia subdivision 3 bacterium
GAACCGTTCGAGTTCCGCCAATTCCTCCGTCGAGAATTGACGCACCACGGCTTCCACTTCAGCGAGTGTGCTCATCCTTGACAAGGTAACGTCCGTGCCCGTGTCCGGCAAGCCCGAGTGACCAGGGAATGCAGAAGGAAGAATGCAGAATGCAGAATGGCCGGGCGAAGCCACATCAATGCGACATCGGAGCCACCCCAAAGCGTGTTGCTAGCCAGGCGGTAGCCACCCCCATGCGACCCCCATGCGACCCTCATGCGACCCTCATGCGACCCCCATGCGACCCTCATGCGACCCTCATGCGACCCTCATGCAACCCTCATGCGACCCTCATGCGACCCCAAAGCCACCTCAAAGCGCCAGTGCCGCGGGGGCTTTGGTCGCAGCAATTCTCATTTTGGGACGAATGGGACGAATGGGACGAATGGCGGATGATCCCATGCGGCATCGGACACCCTAAAGGGTGGACACCAAACCTCCTAGACCAGCCAAAATGAGAACTGCTGCTTTGGTCGATGGCGGGGTCGAGTTTTGAGTCTTTAGGTTTTAGTCTTAAGTCGAGGGAGTGAGAATCCCGGCAGGATCATCCCGCCGATTTGCTGGACAGGAAGCTTGGGGCTGATTATGTAACAGGGCCATGAGCGCAACCAATTACGCCATCGGCCTCGACTACGGCACCAACTCTGTCCGTACCCTGATCGTCAACATCGCCAACGGGCGCGAAGTGGCGTCGGCGGTCTGGAACTACGAACACGGCACGCAAGGAGTCATCCTTTCCCGCGACCCCAATCTCGCGCGGCAGCATCCCGCCGACTACGTGAAGGGGGCGGAGGTCACGATCAAGAAGGCGCTCGCGCAGGCGAAGCGCGCAGTGCGCGGCTTCGCGCCGGATCAGATCATCGGTATTGGAGTGGATACCACGGGCAGCACGCCGTTGCCGGTGGATCGTCACGGCATTCCGCTCGCGTTCGATAAACGGTTCGCAAAGCACCCCGCCGCGATGGCCTGGCTGTGGAAGGACCATACAGGGATCGCCGAGGCGACTGAGATCACCGCGCTGGCGGGCAAGATTCGGCCGCAATACCTGGCCAAGTGCGGCGGCACCTATTCCAGTGAATGGTTCTTCAGCAAGATCCTTCATTGTCTGCGGACGAGCCCAGAGGTGTTCGATGCCGCCTTCTCGTGGGCGGAATGCTCCGATTGGGTTCCGGCGATGCTCACGGGCACCCAGGCCCCCGACAAGCTGACCATTGGTGTCTGCGCGGCTGGGCATAAGGCCATGTATAACGACTCCTGGGGCGGTTACCCGGATGCCGAGTTCCTGGCGCAGCTTGATCCGAAGCTGGGCGAGCTGCGGTCGCGGCTGCGGCCCAAGGCGCACAGCATCGACCGGTCGGTGGGTGGGCTGACCCTGGAGTGGGCCAAGCGCACGGGCTTGCCGATGGGTCTGCCGGTGGCAGTCGGAGCGTTCGACGCGCACCTGGGCGGCGTGGGCTCGGGCATCGCGCCGGGCGTGCTGGTGAAGATCCTCGGCACCAGCGCCTGCGACATGATCGTGGTGCCGCTGGGGGAGAAACTGGCGGACATTCCGGGTCTGTGCGGCATTGTCCCGGGCAGCATTCTGCCGGGCTGTTACGGCCTGGAGGCGGGCCAGTCGGCGGTGGGGGACATTTTTAACTGGTTCGTGAACTATATCCAGCCGCTCGGCAAGAAGGCCGGGTCGCACGAGGTGCTCAGCGCGGCGGCGGCGAAGATGGCACCGGGAGAATCGGGCTTGCTGGCGCTGGATTGGAACAACGGCAATCGCACGGTGCTGGTGGACCAGCGACTGACCGGGCTGCTGCTCGGCCAAACGCTCTACACGACCCCGGCCGAGATTTACCGCGCGCTCATCGAGGCCACGGCGTTCGGCGCGCTAACCATCATCAGCCGCTTCGAGGAATATGGGCTGAAGGTTGATGAAATCGTCAACTGCGGCGGCATCGCGGAGAAGAACCCACTCGTCATGCAGATCTATGCGGATGTGACGGGACGGCCGATCAAGATCTCCCGTTCGGCGCAGACCTGCGCGCTGGGCGCGGCGATTGCCGGTGCGGTGGTGGCTGGCAAGGCAGCCGGCGGCTACTCCAATTACCCGGATGCGCAGAAGGCTATGACCGGCCTGAAATCCCGAGTCTTCAAGCCGAACCCGGCGGCGCATGCTGTTTACAAAGAGCTTTATTCCCTTTACCGGAAACTACACGATGCCTTTGGCATACAGCAGGCTACCGGGAATCTTTACGACGTAATGAAGCGATTAATTGAGATCCGCAACCGGGCGCGGAAGTGAATCACCGCGGGCCGTGTATTTCGTGGTTTAATTATCAGCAACCAACCCAACTACATCATCATGCAAATCAACAATCAGTGGTTAACTATCCTCTCCGTCAGTCTGAGCGCGGCCCTGTTCGTCGGCTGCGCGGACGTTTCAAAGACCAGCCAACGGAAGGGGCAGATCATCGTGAAGCCCTTCGGCCTGGCGCCGGATGGAGCGAGGGTGAACCTCTACACGCTGCGCAATAACAAGGGCGCTGAGGTCGGCATCTGCAATTACGGCGGCCTCGTCATCTTCCTGAAAGTGCCCGACCGCCACGGCAAGTTCGCCGATGTAGTGCTCGGCTACGACAACCTGCCCGACTACATCAAAGATACCCCTTACTTCGGGGCGCTCATTGGGCGTTACGGCAACCGCATCGCCAAAGGCAAGTTCACGCTCGACGGCAAGGAATACACGCTGGCGGTCAACAACGGGCCTAACGCCCTGCACGGCGGCCTGAAAGGGTTCGACAAAGTCGTTTGGGAACCCAGGTTCCTGGCCACCCATGCGGGGCCGTCTCTGGAACTGGTCTATGTCAGTAAGGATGGCGAGGAGGGCTACCCGGGGACCCTCTCGGTCAAGGCGATTTATACCTTAACTGAAGACAACGCCCTCATGCTTGATTATGTC
>CAIWJG010000651.1 GCA_903912925.1 uncultured Verrucomicrobia subdivision 3 bacterium
AGAAAGGAACTTGTGATGATTCCGAGCCTAGTGAGTGACTCACCTGCCGGGTGAATGGAAGACCTGCGCAATCCATTCATAACTAGCCTTTTTTGCGATCTTTGCGTTCTTTGCGGTTAAATCAACCGCCGAATTTAGGATTAACGCCCGTTTCGAGCAGGGCGGCGTAGGTGTCGAGCCGGTGGCCGATATTGCCGGCGTTGCCGTGGCACACCAGCACCGCCAGGTGCCGCCGAGGGGCATTTGTGGCGGCGGGGAAGAACCAGCCGTTGAGTTCAGCGCCATCGCTGGCCTTGAACGAGACATCCTCGAACGGGCGGCCCAGTTCGGCGCCCGTGGAAGTCAACACCGGGTCCGGGTGATAGACCTGGCTACGTTCAAACCAGTGAAACATAAGGACAATCAGCAGACACGCTGCCAGCAACTTAAGCAATGTCTTTGCGTGCTTCGGTGCTAGCTGCATGTTCACCGGAAGATTGCCACAGCCCGGCGTGCGTGGCGAGCGGAGAGGGGAAAGCGCGACGGCCTGAAATGCAGGGGTTGAACGCCAATTACTGCTGGTCGGCCCGACGGAGGGAGCGCAAGGCGCGAAGCTGAGCCAGGGCCATGGTTTCGAGGACTTCAATGAGGTCGTTTCTTGTTACCGGCACCGTAGATTGGGGATTAGTTTGCATGTGCCCCAATATATGGTATGCGTCAATAGCATACTATACCTACTAGGGACAATTTCGGGGCGCAGGCTAACAGAGAGGGGCTCCGAGCTGAAGAGCTGGGTCAGGCGAATCCAAAGAGTTGGCCGACCTCAGCAAGGAGAGGGTTTACCCTCGAAGTACGGTTACTAACTTTTGCCAAAGTCCAGACCTCGCTGAAGCGAGGTGTTAATGAGAGTCGGCCGCGTTGTTTACTGAGGAATCCTCAGCCTACTACCCCCAAAGCTGCCGAGGCTTCTCCCTCTCCCATTCGGAAGGGGAGAGGGCTGGGGTGAGGGGGTGTCCGGTGTCGTTTATACCGCGGTCTTGGTCAGGAAATCCTCGACCCAAAAGCGCGACTGCGTCGGCTGGAGAGGGCGAAAACCACCAAACCCACACCAACCAGAGCAGCGAGGGTCGGCTCAGGGACTGGCGTCAGTTCGTAAGTGGAAGGGTTCCACCGTGCGCCGTTCGCGAAACCAACAAAGTCGATCAGGCTCAGCGTAGCTGCCCCCGGGTCGGTGGCCACCAGCAGCCTATCGTCAAGCGAGAGGATCCGCCCATCGGAAAGCTCAATTCCCAACCAGCCAACGATCTCCAGCGTCGCACCCGGAGCAATATCCAAACTGGCAAACTGCGTTGTCGCATGGATGACATCAGGGGCGGGATCAGCATCGAAGGTAATCGTGCTAGTGCTGGTGACCAACGTCCTTCCGAACCTCTGGCTCAGGTCGTTGCCGATAATGTCGCCGCCATTGAGCGTGATATTGTTGGCGAATGTGCGACTGCTGCCGGCGCTCTGGAAATGAGCCCCACCATTGATAGTAACCGTACCCTGGCCCAAAGCCGTGTCACTACTGGCCACCAGCGTTCCCGCATTCACGCTGATGCCGCCCGCGAAAACATTATTACCGGAGAGCGTCAACGTCCCCGTACCCGCCTTGACGAGCCCCCCATTGCCGGAAATCGCGCCCCCCTCAATGGTGTCCCTGGCACCGTCCAAGGTAAGCGTATAATTGTAAAGGTTCAGCGTTCCCCCGAGGTTCAAACCGCCCGCAGCAGCACGCCAGGTCTGACTGGCATTAAGCAACAGAGGCTGGTTAACGGTTTGCAGAGAAGTGCTGTTATTGGTAATCCCCCCGGCCTCAAGCATGATCTCATCAGCCGAAAAGCCGCTGATGATGAACGGACCCGCCCCGGAGTCAAACGTAAGGGAATTGATATCCCAGCCACCGTTGGCGCGGTTGTTCAGGCGATAGGTCCCCCCCATGTGGATATCGTCAGTGCCATCGTTATTCGGCGTCCCCCCAGTCCAATTGTTGCCAGTCCAATTCTTGGACGTTAACCCGTTCCAGGTGAAAATATCAGCCTGGATGGAAGTTACCATCAGCGCACTGCCGACAATAACCGATAGGAATTTGCTCATTCTTGCGAATCCGCTCGTATTAAACGATGTGCGTGCGCGGCTGAGTGGAATGTACAACATGGGTAACAGTTAGCACATCCGGGGGCCGGCGTCTAATGTCCCTTTGGTGATTATTAGTGTCCCTTTGGTAGTACACGGCTAATGATTTGTGTGGCCGCCCGCCCCCAGCAGGGGAAATGCAGAATGCAGAATGCAGAATGTAGAATGAAAACCGCCGGCTTAACGGGAGCCATTCCCCTTTCTGCATTCTTCCTTCTTCCTTCTTTCCCCAAGGAGAGGGCTGGCGAGAGGAGGCCCCAATGAGTTC
>CAIWJG010000652.1 GCA_903912925.1 uncultured Verrucomicrobia subdivision 3 bacterium
CAAGGTGAACGCCTTCGCCGGGGTCTGCATCAGTGTTTACCTGTGTCTATCTGTGGTTTCATCGGTTCAACTGCCGTTTTTAGGCTGCGACCACTCGCAAGGATCATTGTCTCTTCGGCAAACCGTAGAGGTAATGATCGTGCTGAGCTGCGCCGTCCTCGGGCCAGTCAGGGTTGTCCGGAAGAGCCTCAAGGGCTTTGAGCAATTTCAGCAGCGGCTTGCCGTCTGCAGAAGCAGGGATGCGCTTTTCCAGCGGCTGGACGTGCAGTTCCAGCGCGCAATTCACCGGCAGCTTCACCGGTTCATCCGGAATCAGCACCTTGCCATCGAAATGGGCCTTCATCACGGTCATTCACAGAGCCATAACTGCCAGGATGGGCGGGGGCAAGCGGGAAGGGATTAGCGGCAGCAGTTCTCATTATGGACGAGATGGGGACGCCGGTTGAGGGCACCCGGCCTACAAGCGGGCGGTTTTGCGGGGGATGTAGGCCGGGTGCCCTCACCCGGCGGGGGGTGACAGGGCCATAATGAGAATTGCTGGATTAGCGGGAAGGGATTAGCGTGACGGACGTTCGCGGCGAGAGAATCAGTGCACCAGGCTGGTTCGGCTGGCTATTCGTGCGTTTGGCGAGGGTTACTCGGCGCACATCATGCTTGCGCATGTCCGTCTGCCCTGTTCCTCCAGCGGCGTGACGGGGTCCATCTTCAGCCAGCAGAAGGCGCCCAGCAGATAGGCGCCGGCGGCGACATAGAACGCCAGATTCCAATTGCCGGTCTGCTTCACAATGTAGCCGCAGACAATGGGTGAGACGAACCCGCCGATGTTGCCCATCATGTTCATGGCGCCGGACAGCGTGGCGACCGATTTCCCGCCCACGTCCATGCACGCCGTCCACGCGCCGGGCAACTGGATGTCGTTGCAAAAGCCCACCAGCGCAATCGCGGCCACCGCTAGATAGGGATCAGTCAGCCAGGTCGGCACAATCAAGAGGCAGGCGGCGCCGACGGAGCCAACGACCCCCAGCCTGCGGCGCGCACTGCGCACTCCGCCGGATCGCCGACTGAGAATTGGGGCGATCCAGCCGGCGAAAAGGGAACCGCCGGCGCCCAGCAGCAACGGCATACCAGCCATCAGCGAGCCGCGCCCAACATCAAAGTGCCGCGCTTCCAGCAGATAGGTCGGGAACCAGGTGATGAAGAAGTAGAAGCTGTAGCTGCACGCAAAGTATTGCCCGTAAAGGCACCAGGCGGTGCGCGAGGTGACCAGCAGCTTCCACGGCGCCTTGAAGTGGCTGCCGGCATCGGTTTCCACCGGCAGCAGAGCTGCTTCGGCAGCGTTGACCTGTTTCACAGCGCGCGGGTCGTCCCGATACCACCGGAAGAAGAGGATAGCCCAAACCACGCCGAGCATCCCGAAGAGCAGGAACGCCATCCGCCAGGAAACGCATTGCAGACATAGAAAGACGAGCGCCGGCGTGAAGGCTCCACCGAGCCGCGCACTCATCCACATGATGCCTTGGGCCCGGGTTCGTTCGTGCAGCGTCAGCCACCGGTGGAAGGCTTTGGTGAGGTTCGGAAACGCCCCCGCCTCGCCCGCGCCGAACAGGAACCGGGTCACGAGGAGCGATCCCCAGTTCCATGCCCAGCCGGTCGCCACGGTGAAGAGCGACCACCAGAGCACAATGCGCAGCAGCACTTTGCGTGGGCCAATCCGGTCACCCAGGTACCCGGCAGGTATTTCAAACAGTGCGTAAGCGAGCGTGAAGGCCGAAAACACCCAGCCCATCTGCCCCTTGTTGAGACCGAGGTCGCCGGAAATGAGCGGTGCGGCCTGTGAGATGCATACCCGGTCAATGTACTGGATGATGGCCAGGGTCACCGCAAAGACGATCACCCAGTAACGCGCGTGGCTGGGCCGCAGGGAGGCGGGCGACACCGCGTTCGGCGGGGATTGGTTAGTCGAAACGGGCTCGGCCATTTCGGTCGGCGTTCTACCGAAACCCTGCTTTAGAGCAGGCTCGCAAACTCCTCCTTCGCGATCCCGGCCTCGCGGATCAATGCTCGCAAAGTTCCTTTGGCCAGCTCCCGGTGATTTGGGACCGTCAACCGGCGCATCTGCGGGTGTCGCAGAATAATGTGGCTCCCTGTCTGATGGTCCACTTGGTAGCCCAGCTTCTGGAAGGCGCGAACGGCATCCTGGCCCGAGCAAACAGGCAGCCGGCTCATGCTTGAATCTCGACGATTTCCTCGCTGATAGGTGGCGGCACTGGCTCGCCATGTTTCTTCAGGCTGGCCAGGTAGCCGGTCATGGCGTCCTTGATATTGGCTAGGGCTTCCGTGCGCGTCATGCCTTGTGAGATACAGCCCGGCAGCGCCGGACATTCCGCCACAAACACCCCATCCTCATCCGATTCGATCACCACTCGGTATTTCATAATAGAAGTCTGTGATCGTTCCTGCGGAAAGTCAACCGCCACCCCGCAGTCGTAGGGCGCGGTCACAGCCTTGGCCCCGTTGCACCTGCAAATACGCACCCGGGCACTCCTGCCACCCAAGAAAGGTTTGCGCCGCGGCTGGCTTTCTCGACAGAATGCACGAATCTACCGTCATGAGCACCGCCCAGCTAACTAGCACCGCTGCACCGTCCGCCACTGTTGGCCACGGCGTTGACTTCTCGCGTCCGGTGCGCCGGCCCGAGACAAGCCGGTTCAAGCTGTTCCGCGACGTGCTCCAGCATGGCGGCCCCGGGTATCTCCAGTTTGCCATCACCAACATCTGCAACGCCAAGTGCGACTTCTGTGGCTTTGCGGTGGACCGGTTCGATCCCAAGCAGCGGCGCAGCGTCACCCTGCAGGAGGCACGCGATGTGATCGACATCTGCGTGAAGAACCATATCGGCTACCTGCTGTTCGTGGGCGGCGAGCCGCTGGTCCACAAAGACTTGCGCGCGATGACCCGCTACGCCGCCGAGCGCGGCATTCACCCGATGGTCTGCACCAATGGCTCGCTCTGGACGGAGCAGAACATGCGCGACCTGGCCGGGGACGGACTGACCAGTGTCATCATGTCCATAGACGCGCATGACGTGGCGAAGCACGAGAAGAACCGCGGGCTGCCGGACGTGTGCCGCAAAATCAAGCGCGCCAACGAAGTCTTTGCCGAACTGGGCGTGCAAACCACGGCCAGTGTCACCGCCAGCCGGCTTATTGATGACTACGAAAAGCTGCCTGCATTTCTGACTGAACTCGGCTTCCGAAGCTGCACGTTCAGCTACCCGCTCAGCAGCCTGGCCTCGAGCTACCTCAGCTTCAGCGATTCAAGCCTCGTCAGCTACAAGACGGAGGAGTTGATCCAAGTCTTCGAGCGGATCAAGCAGATGAAACGGCACAGCGGGTTCCCGGTCGTGAACCCCGTTGAGTCACTCACCGAGATGCAGCGCCACCTGCGGCGGGAGCCGGAGAAGTTCGGCTGCCTGGGCGGCCACAAGTACTTCTACCTCGATTGGAAGCTCAACCTCTACCGCTGCCACTTCTGGGAGACTCCGATGTGCAACATCTACGAGTTCGACCAGTCGAAGCTCATCCGCGACGGCTGCACGCGGTGCATGATTGATTGCTACCGCGACCCCAGCGTGTTGCAGTTCGTGGCGATTAGCGCGAGCGACGCCTGGAACAATCTCAAGCGGGGCAAGCTCCTCGCCGCCGCGAAGAACGTGTTCGATTCCCGCAACCTGACTTCGATCAAGGCGGTCTGGGAAGATCGCAAATGGATTAGCGAGGTTTAGCAGCCCTTTCGATCAGTAGCAGCCGACGTGAGGAGGCTCTAATTGGGCTTGGGCCCCCGAAGGATTTGAGCCTCCTAACGTCGGCTGCTACCAGATGTACTGAGGAGTCCGCAGCATACGCTACCCCCAAAGCTACGGAGGCTTCTCCCTCGCCCCTTCAGAAGGGGAGAGGGCTTGGGGTGAGGGGTTGCTCGGTGTCGTCTATCCCGCGGTCTTGGCAGTAGCGCTCTCGCCGCTACGAGCGAAGGAGGTTACTGGATTCCCAGCAGCTCCACCTCGAACACCAAAGTGCTGTTCGGTGGGATCTTCGGGCTCGGGCTGTTCGCGCCATAGGCCAGATTGGGGGGAATCTCGAACTTGAACTTGTCCCCCACCTTCATGAGCTGGACGCCCTCGGTCCAGCCGGGGATGACTCCGTTCAAGGGGAAGCTGATCGGCTGGCCCCGCTCCACCGAGCTGTCGAAGACGGTGCCGTCGAGCAAGGTGCCGTGGTAATGCACATTGACGGTGTCCGTGGCTTTCGGGGAAACGGTCCCCGTGCCCTTCTTTAATACCTGGTACTTCAGTCCGCTGGCCGTGGCGATCATATCGCCTTTCTGCGCACTGGCGGCTGGCGCGCTCGGGGCGGGTTGGGCCACGGGTTTACCCGCCGACGGTTCGGCAGGTTTGTTGCAGCCCAGCAGGCAGATGGCCGCCGCTAATGTCAGAGTTATTCTCGTAATCATATCATTTAGTAATACAGCAGTGCTTGATCACCGCCGCGCTAGCTTCCTCCATGCGCAACCCGACGTCAAAGCCGAAATCCGAAAAGGTTCTTTCCTGGAGAGCCGCCCGTCCGCCACGGAGGCGGTCCCTTCGGACTTCGGATTTGGGATCTCTTTCGGATTTCGGGCTTAGGTCTTCGGATTTAAGCGGCTCCTAACCGACTTTACTGCCAAGACCGCGGGATAGACGACACGGAGCAACCCCTCACCCCGGCCCTCTGAACCTCGGAAACATCCAACATCCAACATCCAACATCGAACGCCCAACATCCAATCCCAAGGGGAGAGGGAGCAGCCTCGGCAGCTTTGGGTGTAGTGTATGCTGCGGACTCCTCAGTAGATTGCCCCTGCTCCTCCGCCCCTCGTGCAGCTTTGCTGCTTGCCTCCATCCCGGTCTCCGTTGCAAGGTCACGCCCACCTTGAAAATCTGCACGGTCACCAGCAACCAGGCCAAATAGCCATGTCCCCCAACCGCCCACACGATCTCGTTCACAACCTGCTGCTGCCGACATTGCTGTTCGCCTCGCTCGGGGGCATGACCTGGGCCGTGCGCGGGTGCTCGGGTTTCGGCGCCGTAAACGGATGCCTCTTTGCCGGAGTCACCTGGGGCACCGCCTGGTGGTTCATCGCGCGCGAGCCGGGCCGCCGGCAGTCGCGCCGCTACAACTCCGGGTGGATTATCCTGGCGCTGGCCGTGGGCATTGGGATGTCCGGCGCCCGAGGTTGGATGCAGTGGCCGAGTTTCTTTGACGGGCGCTTGATGATTGATTACCGGGCAGGCAAGTTCGTCCCGATCTCGCGGACTTACGGTTTCATCTGGCTGTTCATCGCCGGCATGCCCTGGGCGGGTCTCGGGGCTTGCATGTTGGCTTGGTGTGGTTCCCAACGACCGTTCCCGGCCTGGTTGTGGGCCGTGCGGCTCGGCTGCGGACTCGGCGCCATGTTCTTTGCCTCATTCCTGTTCTACCATTTCCCACAGGTGTTTCTGCCGCTCTATGGAACCCTCAAGGCGCAATACGCGGATCTTCACGCCAACCCGAGTCTCCGCCGGCTGTTTGGCGACAACCGCTCGGCCATTCAGCACCTGGGGCTCTACCTGGGGTTTCTGCTCTTTGAAGTCGGCCGCCGCGATTGGAAGAACGTGAAGCTGATTGTCACCGTTGGGGTGCTCAATGGCCTGGGCTGGGCGTTGTGCCAGAACTGGAAGTGGGCCGATCGCGTGTGGCCTGACGGGCATTTCAATTTCTGGCGCTGCTGGGAATCGTCCGGCGGCATCAGCATCGGCATTGCCTACGGCGTGGCCTACTACCTGGCCAACCGCCCGATGGCTGAGCCGGAGATGGCGGCGCAGGGGGTCAGTAAACCGAACCTGGAACGGCTGGGAGCTTACCTGGGCCTATTGCTTGGCCTGGGCTTGTCGATCAGGAACGGCCTGAAGGGCTGGTTCAACATTTACGTCGGTAACGAGGACTACTGGAGTGGCGTGCTCTGGATAATCATCGGCCCGCTCATGCTGGTTTGCCTGGTGGCCATCCTCTACCGGATACTGCGGCGGCCGCTGCCCAAGGCGTTCCAAGGCGATGTCTTCCCGCATGCCTACCGCCTCGTGTGGCTCATGCTCATCGTTCAAAATGTAATCGCGCAACTGATTACCGGACCTTGGTCTTCGTGGAGTGAAGTGGCCTTTAGTATTTACTACCTTTTGCTGTTCTTCATCTCCGCCGTCATCCTTTACCATTACCATTTCCTGAAGACCCATTCTGCTCTGGCCGCCCAGCACGCTTCGCTCGCCCAAGCTTGACGCTTACAGCCTGTGCGGCGGCATCGTCCGCCGCCGCCTCATTGCCTTGGGCCGTTTGATGGTCTGACCCCGGCAAGTCGGCGCAAGATGCCGCTCCTCAAACCACTTGTCCCGGAAACGTCCTTGAGCCGCCGCTCGGTTCGGGCATCCTGTGGCAACGAAATGAAGGTATCCAATGTCTGCTTACGACGAATTGCAAACAGAACTTAAGGCCGCGCCTCAAACATGGCTTGTGACTGGGGTGGCGGGTTTCATCGGCTCCAACCTGCTCGAGGCCCTGCTCAAGCTGGACCAGCGGGTCGTTGGCCTGGATAACTTCGCTACCGGCAAGCACAAGAACCTGGAGCAGGTCAAAGAGCTCGTGGCGCCGGCGCAATGGACGCGATTTCGCTTCCTGGAAGGCGATATTAGTGATCTGGCCGCGTGCCAGCGGGCATGCGCCGGAGTGGACCTGGTCTTGCATGAGGCGGCCCTCGGGTCGGTGCCGTTCTCGATGAAAGATCCCCTGGCCAGCCATCGCAGTAACGTTACCGGCTTCCTGAACATGCTGCTGGCTGCCCGTGACGCCAAGGTCAAACGCTTCGTGTATGCTTCGAGCAGCGCCATCTACGGCGATGATCCCGGCCTGCCGAAGGTCGAGGAGAAGATAGGCAGACCGCTTTCACCTTACGCGGCGACCAAAGCGATCAACGAAGTCTATGCGAACGCGTTCGCGTGCGCCTACGGCTTGCCGTCCATGGGCCTGCGCTATTTCAACGTGTTCGGTCCCCGGCAGGACCCCGAGGGCGCTTATGCCGCGGTGATCCCGCTCTGGATTGCCGCTTTGCTCCGGCGCCAGCCGATCTTCATTAATGGTGACGGTGAGACGAGCCGGGATTTCTGCTTCGTCGCCAACGTGGTGCAGGCCAACCTCCTGGCCGCGACGACCGCGAATGCCGGAGCGGTGAACCAGGCTTACAACGTCGCTCTCGGCCACCGGACGACCCTCAACGAGCTGTTCCATTCACTGCAAAGCACGCTGCGGAAAAGGGACCCGGCGCTGCCCGAGCAGAAGCCGGTTTACCGTGACTTTCGTTCCGGGGACGTGCGGCATTCGCTGGCGGACATCAGCAAGGCGCAGCGCCTGTTCGGGTTTGCCCCCAGCCACAGCATTGCGGCTGGCCTGGAAGTGGCGATGGATTGGTACCGGCAAAACGTGGGCTGAGCCGCACGGATCGCTGGCCGGTTAATGTAGGCCGCGTGCCCTCACGCGGCGTCGAAGCGTCAGATCACAAAATCCAGGGCACTCAGCGGCTCATCCTGAAGTTTCTTCGACCGCAGGCAGAGTTCAGCCACGGTGACTCGCTCGGTGATACCCACGATGGCCTCTCGCACTTCCTTCATGACGCTACGGATGGCGCACCGGGATTCGTCCGGGCAGGAGCACTTCTCGTAGAACTTCTCGCTCACACAACTGACGGGGGCCAGCGCCCCTTCGATGTGGCGCACGATGGCAGCGACCGTAATCTGCTCCGGCCGCTTGGCCAAACGGTACCCGCCGGCCATGCCGCGCTTGCTCTGCACAAATCCTCCCGATTTCAGGTCGTTAAGGATCTGCTCCAGGAACCGCTTCGGGATGTTTTGGTGGTCGGAGATCGTCTGAATGCGCAACACGGGCTGCTCGTAGTTCAATCCCAATACCAGCATAGCCCGGAGCGCATATTCCCCTCGGAGTGAGAGTCTCATAGAGCGCTCAAGATAGAATCTCCACAGAAAACATCAAGAATAAGGTGATTCTGCGCACCGTCTTGTTGCTCGCTGCTCATTCGTAGTTTCTTATCCACTTTACACGCAATCTACAGTGCGTAAATAGAGATCTAAGCATAATGTCTATGGACATTATGTACTATGCGGCTATTGTTGATGCCGACATGAAGATTCTGGCTAGTCGAGATTTGAAGAGAAGCGCAGCATGGCGCTGGCGGTCGCATTTTCATGTAACTCAGGCAATTGCTATTAAAGGCAGACAAACGAAAACCCACCAGTCGTTGCTGATAAGCGTGATCCTCAGTATGCAGCCAATTGCGACGACCCTGCACGCCGAGGACACAAATGTCGTTGTACTCCCAGCGGTAACGGTTGGAGCCGACACCCTGAATGCGGTCGAGCTCATCAAACAGCTCCAGAAACGCATCGACGAGCTGGAGCAAAAGGTCAATGCTCTGGAAACCGGCAAGGCAACCAACCTCGTGGCGGGTGACGCCAAGGCCAAGCAGCACATTGATGAGCTGGACCAAAAGGTCAAGGTGCTGGAGCGGGAGAGAGAGCTGGATCAGGAGGCGCAGGAGGCCAAAGCAAAGGAAGCGCCCAAAATCAGCATCGGCGAAAACGGGTTCTCGTTCGCCTCGGCAAAAGGGGACTTCGCGCTGCAGTTGAAGGGGGTGCTTCAGGTGGATTCACGAACCTTCTTCGACGATGCGGCCATCGCAGGTAATGATGGCCTGCTGTTGCGGCGGGTGCGGCCGATCCTGCAAGGCACGGTCTTCCGGGACTTCGATTTCCTGTTCGTCCCTGATTTCGCGCCGAGCAGCGGCCCGACGATCTTTGATGCGTACGCCAATTATCGCTATAGTCCCGCGCTGCAATTCCAGGCAGGCAAATTCAAAGTTCCGATCGGCCTGGAACACTTGCAGGCGGACCGGGACATCCTGTTTAACGAGCGGTCATTGGTGACGGATTTGGTGCCCAACCGCGATGTGGGATTCGAGTTGCACGGGGATCCTTTCGACGGGCAGTTGAGCTATGCGGCCGGGATTTTCAACGGCACCACCGACGGGGCTAATTCCGCAAATGTGGATTTCACGACGGATCGAGCGCTCGCGG
>CAIWJG010000653.1 GCA_903912925.1 uncultured Verrucomicrobia subdivision 3 bacterium
CGCCTCTATTTCTCGATGGCCCGCAAGGACTACTTCGCCCGGCGCCTCGCCAACGTCCACCCTCGTTTCCACACTCCGGCGGCCTAACTGGTGGTCCAGGGCATCTGGAGCACGCTGCTGCTTTTGAGCGGCACCTTTGACACCCTCACCGACACTCTCATCTTCGTTAGCTGGGTCTTCTACTCGGTCGGCGCCTACGGTGTGTTTGTGCTGCGCCGCAAGCACCCCGATGCGCCCCGGCCCTACAAAGTCCCCGGCTATCCCTACGTGCCGTGGATCTTCATCATCTTTGCGGTGCTTTACCTCATCTTCACGGTGTATAATGACATCGTCGGCTACCAGGGAGCCATCGCAGCCGGTAAGCCCGCCCTGATCAACTCCGCCTTCGGCACCGTCCTGACACTGATCGGGGCGCCTATCTACTTCTTCTATCGCGCCCGACAGCCAAAGCAAAACCGGGAGGACGAGCGTCGTCGCTGATCTTCGCGGCGTTTCAGGAAAGTTTGGGCTCGCGGGGACGCTCGCCCTCCCATTTCCGCCTTCTGCGAGAGCAGCCGGTTCAGGTTGTGATAGCCGCGGGCGGATTCGACGTAGAGCAACAAGGGGTTGTCGTTCACCCGCAATTCCGTTCCGAAGATCGGCTTGATGCCCGCGCGTTTCGCCGCCTGGGCGAACTCTACCGCGCCGTGCAAATTGCCGATGTCGGTCAAGGCAACGGCCGGAATCCCGTGTTGCTTGGCGCAGTCTGCGATGGCCGCGGGCGAAAGCGTGGAATCGAGAAAGGTGTAGTAACTGCGAACGCGCAAGGGAACGTAGGTCGTCGCTCGGGCTGGGGTGACTCGGGGAGTTCCGCGGTTCACACTGATCCTGAGCCGGGGTTGCGCGTGCTCGTGCGCGAGGTCCCTGGGCGCGTCGCGCAATCTCAGATCGTGTCCGCGCAAAACCACGGACCAGCCTTTATTGCGCCGCAGTTCATCCAACACCACGGCCAGCCGTTCGCGGGCTTCATGGTTCTTCGCGGCCGTTTCCAGGGGCAGTTCGCTGCGGAACACGCCGTCATACACGTTCGACAATTTCAGCGACACCATCCGCAGGCTCACGCGCCGCTGCCACGCCTCGCCCAGCAGTCCCCGCAGTCGCCCATAGACATCCGTCTCCAGATCCGTAGGTTCGCGCAGGCTTTCGGCTCGCTGGTTTTCGTCACGGTCGTTGTAACGCACCTTCACTGTCAGCGTCCGCACGCTCCGGCCTTCCTCGCGCACGGTCGCAAACAATCGGTCGGCCATGCGCCGCAGCACGGCTTCCACGTATTCTTCGTCGGTCACGTCTTCATTGAACGTTTCCTGCTGGCTGAAGGTCTTCTGCGGCTCGCGCGCGGGAATCAGCGGACGCTCATCAATGCCGTTGGCGAACTGTCGCAGGACGGGGGCCTGGCCGCCGAGCAGCAGCGAGAGCAAATCGACGGGCGTCGCGGCGATCTGCCCGATGTCGGCCAGTCCCGCTGCATTCAGGCGCACGGCGGTCTTTGGCCCGATGCCCGGCAACCACTTGTTCGGGAGGGAATGCAGAAACTGCTTCTCCTGTCCGCCCGGCACGTTTTGGAAGGCGGCGGGCTTGTGCAGCTTGGAGGCAATCTGACTGATCAGCTTGTTGGAGGCGATGCCTTCGCTGACGCTGATCTTGAGCGATTGGCCGATCGCCTTGCGGATCGTCAGCGCGATCTCGAGGGCGGGTTTCTTGTGGTTGGACGTCAGGTCGAAATAGCCCTCGTCAATCGAAGTCTGCTCCACGTCCGGCGTGAAATCGTAGGCGTAGCCGAACATCCAGTTGGAGAACTGCTCGTAGCGTTCGTAATCGCCCGGCAGGACGATAAGCCGGGGGCAAAGCTTTCGCGCCCGCGCCGTCGGCATTGGCGTGTAGATGCCGAACTTCCGGGCCTCATACGAAGCTGAGGCGATGATGCCTCGGCTTTCGCCGCCGACGGCCATGGGTTTGCCCCGCAGCCGCGTGTCGGCGGCCTGCTCAACGGACGCGAAGAACGCATCGGCATCGAGATGAACGATGGTTCGGGCCATGCTCGGTCATGCCCAGCGGTTTAGTTCGCGGAGGGCGTCACTGGCGATCCATCGGGCGGCGCGTGAATCCTGCTGCTGGATCTGTTTGGCCACCCGGATGGCCTCCCGGTTCAGGCGTCGGTTCCGCTTCCCGATTTGGCGCAATGCCCAATTCACCCCTTTCTTGACGTTATGCCGCTCATCCGCCGACTCCGCCAGAACCCTGTCCAGGTAACCGTGAAACACTTCGTCACCAGCCTTTTTGTCATGCACGGCAAGCGTGGCCATCATCGTAAATCCGGCGCGCTTGACCAATTCCTCACGGCGCCGGCTCCAGGCCAGCGCCAGTTCATGAGCAAACGGCGTTTTGCGGAACAGGTGAATGCACAGGCCATCGCAATCGGCCCAGCATTCAAAGTCCCTGGCCCACGCGTTGGCCTGCCGCCGGGTCACCTTGGCCGGTTCCGCGACAAACGCGGCGAGGAGGCGCGCCTCGAAAATGCCGGCAGACCACAATCCCTCGGCCACGCCCTGATTATGTCCGATCCGTTTGGCGAGCGCCCGCAACTGGCCCACCGAAATGCCCAGCACTCTTTTGCCGATAATGCCGAACCGAGCCATTCCCGCGACGTTTTCGGGATTGGCCAGGCCGTGAAGTTCGCCAATGATGCTGTCAATATTCAGAGTCATGATTACTCCCTGGCTCTTCGGATCAGCGCTTTGAACACGCCTTGAATCATCAACTCCTGGGCGGGGATGAGATTGGGATACTTCGGGTTCTCGGCTCTCAAGTACGGCTTGCCGCCTTTCAAGACAAAGGTCTTGAGCGTGCTTTCACCGTCGATGAGCGCGGCGACGACCTGGCCGTTGCGCGGCTCGGGGCCGTGCTCCATGACGACCACATCGCCGGCGAGGATATGCCGGCCAATCATCGAATCGCCTGTGACCCGCAACGCGAACGAATTGCGCGTCGGCTTGAAGCCGAGGCTTTCGATGTCCACCGACACGCAACCCTCGGCCTCCTGTTCCCGGGCCTGCGGCAACCCGGCGGGAATCGAGCCGAACAGGGGAATGTCGGCGATGCGGCCTCGCAGCTTTGCCAGCGGAGAAATGACTCGGAACGACCGCGCTTTGCCGGGGTCGGTGGCCAGCACACCCTTCTGGCGCAAGAGCCGGACGTGCTCCGTCACGGAGTTGAGGCTGTGGAAGCCAAACTGGTCGGCAATCTCCCGGAAGGTTGGGGTAGTGCCCTCGGTCCGCTGCCATTTCTGGATGAAATCGAGAATTTGCTGCTGTTTTCGCGTCAATCCATTCATACTGTATATAAATACAGTATAGTGCGTGTGCTCGCTGTCAACCATGAAGCTGGCGGCGGGGGAATCTGGAGGACGCGCAAGTCCTTGCCACCCAGCTTACTCGACGCTGGCGTCAGGCCTCTGGCTGGCTGGCTGTGAGCGTGATGTCCGCCTGATGTCCTCCTGATGCTCCGCAGGGCGTCCGAAGGGTATCCGAAGGGTATCCGAAGGGGTTTCGAAGGGATGCAAGGGAATATGGGGGGTGCGCAGGGTGAGTTGCCCGCAGGGCGCATCACCGGTCTGAGCGGCTCAAAATCCGAAACCCGAAGGCCGAAACCCGAAGGAAGACCGAAACCCGAAATCCGAACCCGGCCTTGCATCGGCGCGCTGCTGCTGGGGCAGAGCGAGGGGTGCGTCGGGCTTCGGAATTCGGATTTCCTTCGGGTTTCGGGCCTCGGATTTCGGATTTTCAGCACCACCCAGGTTGGACTGGCTTTGGCGAGGGAGTCGTCGTAAAGATATGGCTGGCATGGCCCAGTTGCTCCTCATCCCCGATCCGCGACCGCTCGACCAGCGGCTGGGCCGGAACTTCTTCCGGCAGGCCCCGCGCCGGCCGGGCGTGTATCTGATGAAGGACGCCCGGGACAACGTGATCTATGTCGGGAAGGCCAAGGACCTCAAGCAGCGCCTCAATAATTACCGCGTGGCCAATCCGGATCGGATGCCGCGCCGCCATCTACGAATGGTGACTGAGGTGCAACGGATTGAACTGCAGTTCTGCGGCACTGAATCGGCCGCGTTGGAACAAGAGGCCAGGCTGTTGCGCTCCCTGAAACCGAAGTTCAATCGCGCGGGCGTCTGGCCCGGCAAAACCAGATTCATCGCCTGGCGGGTTCGCGAGGACCATCTGGAACTGACGGTCGTCGAGACTCCTGGCGCGGACTGGCGCCGCTTTGGGCCGATGGGGAGCGGTGCCTTTCATTTGCAGCACACGCTTTCCCGCCTGCTGTGGCTGGCATTGAATCCAACCCGCGCGTTTGCCGAGCTTCCGGCGGGGTGGGCGCGGGGTGATTTCATGGAGCAGACTTCTATCAACTGCGGGGAGGCGGTTGGGAAAGTCGTCGCAGCCCTGGAAGCTTTCTTCTGGAATGAGGCGGCTCCTTTTTTGCTTTGGCTGGAATCGCAATTCGCGGCGAGAACGCATCCGTTCGACTGTCAGGCGGTCCAGGCGGAATTGGAGGGTCTCAAAGAGTTCGGGGCGAAGCAGAAGCTAAAGGAGCAAGACCGACGGCAGTTGGCCCTGCTGTGAGGCGCGGCTTCACGCCGGGCTTAAGTCACCACGCACGACTGTGCTAAAAAGCGGATCCAGCGTGCGGCTGACCTGGAAAGTCGCCAGGCACACTTGCGCCTGCGCGGGGTCGTTCAAACACAGCGCGCCTTCCCGGATTCTGGGCATAGGCTCGCCGTCGAGGTGCAGGGGAAAGCGCTCGCGCAGAGAACGGGCGTAGCCGGCAAAGTCCGCCGCGCCTTCCGCGCTCGCCTGCGCCCGGCTGATGAGGCGGAACAGGCCGCAGCTCCCCGGACAGGTTTGTTTCATCAGCTCCAGGGTCAAGCGGCCCATGGTGTAACGCGGGTTGATTTCCACGACGGGTTTGAGCCGGCAGCCGCCCTGGGGTGTGCGATAGACAAAGGCGTCAATGCTGACCGGCCCGACAAAGCCGGCGCGTTGCAGCTTGGCTTCGAGCAGCGAAAGGATGTCGCCATAGAGGCGCTGGAGGCGGCCCGCAATGTCAGGCAGTTCGCGGAACAGCGCGGTCACGTTCGCAGGAATGCGGCAATCGTAGTCAGCCGCCGCCCAGTTGGCCTGGAACTGTCCCTTGGGGTCGTTGATCAATCCGGTGTAGCCGCAGAGCTTCAGGCTGCGCGGCCCCATCTCCAACTGGACGGAGAAATCCAACTGGCGCTCCAGCCAAGGTTCGATGACCACTTGCCGGCCATCCTGCAGAGCATCGGCCAGCCAGCGCTGTTGGGCCGGCAACACCTCCGGTTCCCACAGCCGAATTGCGTTGTGACCCGCTGAGCCGAGGGCTTCCTTGGCCACAACCCGGTGATGACCGCTCCGGCGAATGGCAGCAATGGCTTCGAGCGCACCTTCGAGGGTGTTCACCGCTACGCCGACCTCGTGCTCGGTGCAAAGCCAGAGTTCGGGCGGTTTAGGCGACATGCCGTCAACTTGGCGGCTACGAGTGAGCACGGTTCTGAGAAAGGCGGCACTCCAAGCCTTGGAGTAGAGGCGGGCGATGCCGTCGTTGAAGCGTTGACTCGCGGGGCGGGCTTCGCCGGTTACCTGGGCAAAGAGCGGTTCGAACAGCTCCACACTGTCCGCCCCCCAGGCCCAGGGTCGCAGGCTGCCCAGCTTCCGCCGACACAGACGGCTGGTTGGATCAATGCGTCCCTCCCTGAGCTCGACGAACTCTGGTAACGGGAAGCCCGCATCCTTGAGGGCACTCAAGAACTCAACCGACGGCCGTTTCGCCACCAGCACGATGTCGTCCGACCGGCCGAGGAACTGCGGCAGGTTGGCCAGGTCGCGGGCGAGCATCGTCTGGTGCTTCACCGGGGTGAAGCTCTTGCCGTGAGCGATGTAGCCCTCGGCGAAGGGGTTGAACACCAAGACCGCCGGCGACTGGAGTTTGTCGTCCAGCGTCGTCGCGAACAAGACCGGTTCGGCAAGATCACGAAGTTCCATTGCTCGCCAGGTAAGTTACCTGTTGAGGCGTAACGTTGCCAGCTCCACAGGATGCGCGTTCTTGAGAGCTGCGAGGATGGCTAATTCTGTTGGGGTCTGTTACTCTGGAACTAACAAGCTAAACACTTATGGAAACGCTATATCATCGGGAAGAACACTTCCGAGGCGGTGACACGGTCAAGGACATCGTCATCGGCATGTCAGACGGGCTGACGGTGCCGTTCGCGCTGGCGGCAGGCATATCTGGAGCGATCAGCGCGGCCCACATTGTTGTCACGGCTGGCTTCGCCGAGATTGCCGCCGGCTCCATCGCGATGGGACTGGGCGGTTATTTGGCTGCCCGGAGCGAGGTGGAGCACTACCACAGTGAACTGGCACGGGAGGAAGCCGAAATCATCGAGAAACCGGAAGTCGAGGCGGAGGAAGTGGCCGAGTTCTTCCGGCAGTATGGACTGACGGATCAGGAATACGGGCCAGTCGTGGCGGGCCTGCGCACCAAACCGAAGGCCTGGCGAGACTTCATGATGCGCTTCGAGCTGGGCCTGGAGGAACCCGATCCGAAGCGGGCGCTGCAAAGCGCTGTGACGATTGCGGTGTCATACATTGTCGGCGGGATTATTCCGCTCGCCCCATACATCGCCTTCCACGACATCAAGACTGCTTTTTACTTCTCGGTGGTGTTCACACTTACCGCGTTAGCGGTCTTCGGCTTCGTGAAGGGGAAGTTCACGGGCGTCTCCAAGGTCAAGAGTGCCCTGCAAACGGTGCTGGTGGGCGGGGCGGCGGCTGGGGTGGCGTATGCTTTGGCAAAACTGATCTCGTAGCACCGAGGCGCCGCATCCGATCCTGTTATGCCAGTTGAACTCACAGAAGCGCTGCTCAGCACCGCCGCCGGTTGGGAGGTGATGAAACGGGCACGCGCTTACCTGGAGCAAGGCGAGGTGCTCAGTTCCCATTGGGCGCCGCCGCTGCTGCGCGGGGTGGTGCAAGCCGGCGAGGTTTCTTTCCGCGCTTCCATGGTGATCAAGGGCGAGATAGACATCGAGAATCTATGCACCTGTCGCGAGGCGCGCGAGTGGGGGAAGATTTGTGCGCATGGCGTCGCGGTGGGATTGCATTGGTTGAAGGCGCAGAAGCCAGCAGCAGATCCGACGCCAGCGCGCCCGGCAGCCGGCGGAGTGCCAACCAGAATCCCGGCAAAGAAGTCTCCCACGCTCCAACGCGCTGTTGCCGGTGAGCCGGCGGAACTGTTCATTATCCTGCCGCCGAATATTGATCAGGCCCTCGCGCGGGGCAAAGTGATGCTGGTATTTGAAGCGAAATGGGGCGGCGGCCGGTGTCCGCTCAGCGCGCTGCCGAAGGGACGCCCATTTGTCTTTTCGCAGCACGACAACGCGATCATTGATCAGCTTGAAACGCTAACGAACGGTGAGACCCCGGCCCTCCTGCAAATGGAGATCAAAGATTTCGCCGCGCTGCTTCCGGTGCTGGCGGAACACCCGAACATCACGCTCGGCAAGGCCAGCGATGTCAGGGTCACGAAGACGCCCTTGAAGCTTCCGTTGCGCGCCACGCTGGAGGCGAATGGGGAGATTGTCCTGGCGTTGAAGGATAAGACGATGGCGTTCGTCATGGTCGGCGACTGGGTTTGGCAGAAGCAGACGTTTCAGCCGCTCGGCTTGCCGCCCGCCGCGAAGGATGTGTTTCGCGGCCCAGTGCGAGTGCCGCGCTCGCAAGTGCCGCAGTTCCTCAGCCAGCATTGGCCGCAATTGCAGGCAGCAGGGGGTGCCGAAGCGAATTTCAGGTTGGAAGATTTCACGCTCGAACCGCAAGCGCCGCGCTTTCTGCTGGAACTCAAAGGCGGCCTGGTGCAACTCGGCGCACTGCTGCAATGCGCCTACGGTTCGCGCATCATGACGGTAGGGGTGACGGCGTCCGATGAAAGCGTGTGGCTGCCTGATCCGGAGGTGCCGACGCGCTATTCCACTCGGGATTTGAGCGCCGAGCGCACGGCGCTGGCGCGTTTGCAGCGCAGCGGGTTTTCCGGACCGGACGCGCAGGGAAAGATGCAACTGCTCGGGCAGAACGCGGTCTTGAACTTCTTCGCGCGCGAGTTCGGGAAGCTGCAACGGGAGTGGAGCGTGACGCTGGACGAGCAACTGGAAAACCGCACGATGAAGAACATCGAGCGGGTTGAGCCGCAGTTTCAAATCACGTCCTCGGGCGTGCAATGGTTTGACCTCGGGGTGGTGTTCGCCTCCAGCAGCGGGGAAACCTTTTCGCCAGCGGACATTCAACGGCTGATTCTGAGCGGACAGAGCCACACGCGGTTGAGGAATGGGAAGATGGCGGTGATTGATACGGGCGCGGTGGAGGAATTACAGGAGGTCTTGCTCGATTGCGCGCCGCGACAACATGCGCAGGGCTACCGCATCACCAGCCAGCAGGCCGGCTTCCTGGAAGCGACTTTACGGCAGCACACCGATTGGCGAGTTCAAGCGCCTTCCGCCTGGCGTGAGCGTGCGGCCAAGCAAAGCGGAGACGCAAAGCTGGAATGCCTGCCGCTCGGAGACCTGGAGACGGTGCTGCGGCCTTACCAGAAGCAGGGCGTGGCGTGGCTGGGCTTCCTGCGCGAGAACGGGTTTGGCGGCATCCTTGCCGACGAAATGGGTCTGGGGAAGACGCTGCAGACATTGGCGTTCCTGAACTCATTGCGCATGTGGCGGCAGGCGTCAGCGCCTGGCGTAGGGCTGGGGGATCCGGCCGGCCAGGCGGCCGTGACGTATTCAAACGCGCCAGACAGTTCGCACCTCAACCCGGGCGGCAAGATGCCGCCCTCTACGGCAGGCAAGGATGCCTGCCGCCACCTTCCGCACTTGATCGTTTGCCCGACGAGCCTTGTATTCAACTGGGTGGCCGAGGCCAGGAAGTTTACGCCGGAGCTCAAAGTCCTGGCACTGCACGGACCGGACCGGCACACGCGCTTTGAGCAGATTCAGGCGCATGATGTCGTGGTGACGAGCTACGCATTGATTCGGCGCGACGCGGAACGGTATCGCGAGCTACAGTTTGACACCGTGGCGCTCGACGAGGCGCAGCACATCAAGAACCGGCAAACCCAGAACGCGCAGGCGGTGAAGGCCGTCCGGGCGCGCCAGCGGATTGTGCTCACGGGCACGCCGATGGAGAACTCCGTGCTCGATCTCTGGTCCATCTTCGACTTTCTCATGCCGGGCTATCTCGGCACAGCACAGGATTTCCGTGAGCGCTACGAGCTGCCCATCGCGAAGGAGAAAGACGCCAAGGCCCAGACGCGGCTGGCGCGGCGGCTGCGGCCATTCATGCTGCGCCGGCTCAAGGCGGAAGTGGCGTCCGATCTGCCGGCGAAGCTCGAACAGGTGGCCTTCTGCGAACTGACGCCCGACCAGCGCAGCGTGTATCAGCAAGTCATCGAAGCGAGCCGCAAGGAAGTGCTGGAAGCCGTCGGCGCCCAAGGCGTGGCCAAGAGCCGCATGGTGGTGCTCACGGCGTTGTTGCGGCTGCGCCAGGTGTGCTGCGATCTGCGGCTGCTGAAGCTGGACGCCGTAAATCCCGCCAACGCCTCAGGGAAGCTGGATATGTTCGGCGAACTGCTGGAGGAGGTCATTGACGGCGGCCATCGCCTGCTGGTCTTCAGCCAGTTCGTCGGCATGCTGACGCTGCTGAAGGAGAAGCTCACGGCGGAAGGCATTGAGTTTTGTTATCTCGACGGCTCGACCACCGACCGGGCCGGGGTCGTGGAGCGCTTTCAAACCAACGCTGCGATCCCGGTGTTCCTCATCAGCCTGAAAGCCGGCGGCGTAGGCCTGAACCTGACGGGGGCTGACACGGTGGTGCATTTCGATCCGTGGTGGAATCCGGCCGTGGAGGACCAGGCGACAGATCGCGCGCATCGCATTGGGCAGACGAAGGTCGTGACGAGCTACAAGCTCATCACGCGCGACACGGTGGAAGAGAAGATACTGACGCTGCAGAACCGCAAGCGCGAGATCATCCAGGCAACCATTGGCGGCGAGGAGGAATTCGCTGCTGCGCTGAACTGGGAGGAAATCCAG
This sequence comes from uncultured Verrucomicrobia subdivision 3 bacterium, assembly GCA_903912925.1. Taxonomy (GTDB): domain Bacteria; phylum Verrucomicrobiota; class Verrucomicrobiia; order Limisphaerales; family UBA8199; genus PALSA-1440. The sequence goes on from CAIWJG010000653.1 coordinate 10,193, forward strand.
GAACTGCTGGCTTGAGTCTGGCTACCCTAAACGAAGGGGTCGTAAAGCCGGACGCCAGCATGCACAAAATCCACCGTGTTATGTGTTGCCAGCGTCAAACCGTGATGACGGGCGGTCGCTGCGATAATGCTATCCTCCCAGGCCATCGGGTGGGCATTGGACCTCAATTCCG
>CAIWJG010000654.1 GCA_903912925.1 uncultured Verrucomicrobia subdivision 3 bacterium
GGCACCTACGTTCTGGCCGTGTTGCGGCGGATTGCCGAAACCGTCCAGGCGGATGAAGGCGCAGGTGCCGTGCAACAAGCGATCACGGCCGCCGTGAGCCGGATCATTGCCTTCGAGATGCAACTGGGTCCGTTCGCTGTCGCGCAGTTACGCATCCTCGCCGAAATCGTGGACCTCACCGGCTCCGCACCGAAGACGCCCGCGCGGATGTTCGTCACCAACACCCTCGCCAATCCGGAGGACGACGAGGGATGGATTCCCGGCATCCTCGCGCCGATTGCCCAGTCGCGGCGGGACGCGAACAAGATCAAACGCGACCAGCCGATCACCGTCGTGCTTGGCAATCCGCCCTACAAGGAGAAGGCCAAGGGGCGCGGCGGCTGGGTCGAAGGGGAAAATGCCCTGGCGGAGAAAACCGCACCACTGGCGGACTGGATGCCGCCGCGCGCATGGGGCGTCGGCGCTCACAGCAAGCACCTGCGCAACCTCTACATCTACTTCTGGCGCTGGGCGACGTGGAAAGTCTTTGACCACCACCCCGCGAACAGCACCGGCATCGTCTGCTTCATTACCGTGGCGGGTTTTCTGAGCGGCCCCGGTTTTCAGAAGATGCGCGATTACCTGCGCCGGACCTGCGACGACATCTGGGTCATTGATTGCTCGCCCGAAGGACATCAGCCGGGAGTCAACACGCGCATCTTCCAAGGCGTCCAGCAACCCGTGTGCATCGTGCTCGCGTCGCGTTCCGCCATGAGTAACGCCGAGACGCCGGCCAAGGTTCGCTTTCAATCACTTCCCGCCGGGCATCGCACCGAAAAGTTTGCGGTCCTCGACAAACTCACCATTGGCGGCAAGGCATGGGTTGACTGCCCAACGGACTGGCGCGCTCCCTTCCTGCCCGCTTCGACGGGCGCGTGGGCTACCTATCCAAATCTGGAGGAGTTGTTCGTCTACAACGGCTCCGGTGTGATGCCGGGCCGCACTTGGGTCATCGCCCCGGACGCAGACTCGTTACACCGGCGCTGGCAAAAGCTCGTCCATGCGCCAGCGGACGAGAAAGAGGCTCTTTTTCATCCACACATGTCCAACAGAAAACTCGGTGACAGACATAGCAAACGGGTCGTGAAGGACGGACTTCCTGGCTTCGATGCGCGAGCAAAGCCAGTCGCTGATGAGTGTGGCGCGTGCGTCGGGCCGGTGCGTTACGGGTTTCGTTCATTCGACCGCCAATGGCTAATCCCCGACAATCGTTTGATTAACCGCCCCAACCCGGAGCTATGGGCGTCTCGATCCGAGCGGCAGGTATTCCTGACAGCGTTCACGGAAGAGTCGCCAACTAACGGCCCATCCCTGACGTTCACTGGATTCATTCCAGACCTTCATCATTACAAAGGCTCTTTCGGTGGCCGTGTCTTCCCACTCTGGCGCGATGCGAACGCCAGCGTCTCCAACGTGCGGCCCAAGTTGCTCACCTTCCTGACGCAGAAATACGGAGTCGAAGTCAGCGCCGAAGACGTGGTCGCCTACATCGCCGCGACCGCCGCGCATCCCGCCTTCACCGCGCGTTTCCAGGACGACCTCTCCACGCCCGGTCTCCGCATCCCGCTCACTGCTGACCGAAAGACTTTCGCCGAGGCGGTCGAGCTTGGCCGCACCCTCATCTGGCTCCACACCTTCGGGGAGCGCATGACCGATGCGGCGAAAGGCCGCCCCGCTCAGCCGCCGCGACTCCCCGCGTCCCGGCACCCGAACATTCCGAAGGCCGGCGCGATTCCCCAGGAACCCGCCGCCATGCCGGCCTCGATCAACTACGACGTGAACCAGAAGCGGCTCTCGGTCGGAACCGGCTACGTGGAGAACGTCGAACCCGGCGTGTGGAGTTACGAGGTGTCGGGCAAGCAAGTGTTGCTCCAATGGTTCAGCTACCGGAAGGCGAACCGTGACCGCCCCATCATCGGCGACCGCCGCCCACCCTCGCCCTTGGGCAACATCCAGCCCGATCACTGGCTCGCCGAATACACCACCGAACTGATCAACGTCCTCAACGTGCTAGGTTGTCTCGTGGACCTCGAACCTGCTCAAGCCGCTCTGCTGGAGAGAATATGTTCCGGCCCGACGATCCGTGTGGACGAGTTGCGCGCGGCGGGTGCATTTGAATTACCGGTTGAACCAAAATGCCAACCCAAGCACCAAGCAACGCCCGACCTGTTCGGAGGTGGAGAATTATGAGCTGCGCATGAAACAGGCCGAAACCGTCGTCGTCGCCGGCACCTACGACCCGTTGCGGGTCGGACGGGCCGAAGCCGATTTGACGGATGAACAGATTCTGGAGAGGCTTCTGGCGCTGAATCTGGAACGCGCTGCCGAGGAAGCCAAAGCCCAGGATTCACCCAAGCGGAAATCAGCTCAGCGAGACAAAGCCGAAAATGAATTGATTGATTTGAGATGGGCCAATTGAGGGACCAGGCCAATCCCAATGTTCAATCGTCTCCGGGATCTTGTTTGTTCGCTGCCTGGGTAGGGATGGTCGAGGCTGTGTGCAGAACCAGAATTACAGACACACGCTGGAATTTCGGGAAAAGTCAAAGAACATAGCCTGATTGGCGGCAGCCTGTCCGACCAGCCTAGCGATGGCCCCCTGCGCCGTCATGTCGAATACCCGGTAGTGAGCCACCAACGCCGCCCGAATGTTGGTTCATCCGGGAAGTGTGTACCTAAACCTATAGGCAGCTTGGA
>CAIWJG010000655.1 GCA_903912925.1 uncultured Verrucomicrobia subdivision 3 bacterium
TGCCCCGGACCCTCGCCGTAGCCTCGCCGTAGCACCTCTTATCGCCGATAAGAGGTGCTTCGGTGTGGCTACGGGGAGGGTCCGGGGCAGTGCCGGGGCGGGTGGGGTGTGCCAGCATCGTGGGGATAGCATTTTGCCACCGGCTTCCACCTGGGCCACCGGGGCCAAACCGCCGGTCAGCGCAGCCAGGTGGCCACCCGCCTGGGACTGGAGGCGCTCACGGCCCAGCTTTATCGGGAGTCGCTCCCCTGCGGTCTGGGCCAAGCCAAGCAGGCGCGCACGGCAGATAACGCTCCTTCCCCTGATAGAGGCCAAAAACCCTGGGCCGGCGCGGTGTTTTGGGCTCGCAGCCAGTTGGGCTCGTATTCAGTAGTGGCGCCGCCGGAGGCGCCCCGCCCCGCGAAATTACTAAAACATGAGTTGACGGCTTTCGTTAAATCCCGTATTCAGTGTTCTTATGCAAATCGAGAGTCTGAAAGTCTTTTGCGACCTAGCCGAAACTGAGAGCTTCACCAAGGCCGCCCAGATCAACGGAGTCACCCAATCCGCGGTGAGCCAGCAAATCAGTTCGCTGGAGCGTCTCTTCAAGTCGCTCCTCATTGAGCGCAGCAAGAAGAAGTTCCGGCTGACTCGGGAAGGACAGGTGCTGTATGATTATAGCAAGCAGGTGATCGGCACCTACGATGCGCTGCAGAGCAAGCTCCAGGAGATCAAAGATATTATCTCGGGCACCATCCGGGTTGCCACCATCTACAGCATCGGCTTGCACGACCTGCCGCCGTACCTGAAGAAGTTTCTCAAGACCTATCCGACCGTGAACGTCCACGTGGAGTACCGCCGCGCCAACCAGGTGTACGAGGACGTGCTGGGCAACGTGGTCGATCTGGGCCTGGTCGCTTATCCCACTCGGGACAGCAAGCTCGAGATCTGCGCGCTCCGCAAGGAGCCCCTCGTTTTGATCTGCCACCCGCAGCATCCCCTCGCCAAGAATAAGGGCATCCGGCTAAAAGCCATTAGCGGGCAGAAATTCATCAGTTTCGAGCCCGATATTCCCACCCGCAAGGCGCTCGATCGAATTCTCAAGGAGCACTCGGTCCAGGTCCAGCATGTGATGGAGTTCGACAACATCGAGACGGTCAAACGCGCGGTCGAAATTGACGCCGGCATTGCCATTGTGCCGGAGGGAACCGTTGCCCAGGAGGTGGCCAAGAAAACCTTGGCGCAGGTGACGCTTGAAGATGGGGAATTCTACCGTCCGCTGGCCGCCCTCTATAAGAGAAACAAAGTCCTCTCGCCGGCGATGAGGCAGTTTCTGGCCGTCTTGAAAGACGAGAAATAGGCAGACCGCAGTCGGCTGATGGTTACTTCAAGTTCGTTGGATTGAGCGGCTTCAAGTCCTTCGGCACGAACATTCCGTTCTTGCGAACCAGTTCGCCGTCGAACCAGATTTCGCCCCCGCCCCATTCGGGCCGCTGGATTAGCACCATGTCCCAGTGGATCGCCGAGCGGTTGCCGTTGTCGCACTCCTCATAGGCCTGGCCGGGTGTCAGGTGCAGCGAGCCGGCGATCTTTTCGTCAAAAAGAATGTCGCACATCGGGCTCAGGATGTAGGGATTGAAGCCGAGCGAGAATTCGCCCGTGTAGCGGGCGCCGGGATCGGTGTCCAGAATCTCGTTCAGGCGCCGCGTATTGTTCGACACCGCCTGCATGATCTTCCCGTCCTTGAACTCCAGGCAAACATTCTCGAACTTGGTCCCCGAATACAGGGTCGGCGTGTTGAACTGGATGCGCCCGTTGATCGAGTCTCGCACCGGACAGGAGAACACTTCGCCGTCGGGGATGTTCCGGTCACCCTTGCACATTTTCGCGCCAAGGCCTTTGATGCTGAAGGTCAGGTCCGTGCCCGGGCCTTTGATGTGGACACGGTCTGCTTGTTTCATGCGGCGCTCCAGCGGCACCATCGCGCGGGCCATCTTGAGGTAGTTGAGCGTGCAAACCTTAAAATACAGGTCCTCGAACGCTTCCGTGCTCATGCCGGCGGCCTGAGCCATGCTGGGCGTCGGCCAGCGCAAAACGCACCAGCGGGTTTTGTTCACGCGGTAATTGAGGACCGGCCGGGTGGTTCGCGAATAGAGCGCCATGCGGTCGCTGGCCACGTCGGCGTTCTCGCTGGCGTTGGCGCTGCCGCGGACCGCGATGTAGGCCTGCACTTTCTTCATGCGGAACAACTCGAGGTCGCGCACCAGGCGGGCATGCTCACTGTTTGTGTTCCGCAGCACCTCGCGGTTGATGCGCGTGTGGCGGACTTCGATGATCGGCGTGGCCCCCGCCGCGCGCGCGGCCTGCATCAGTTCGATGGAAAACTCGTCGGGCACATCAATCATGTCCAGCAGCACCCGGTCCCCCGGCTTCAAGGAGGTAGAATACTCAACCAGCATCTTGGCCAGCTTCGTGTAGCGAGGATCAGTCATACGAAGAAGAAAGCAGAAATTGGGAAAGCAGAAAGCAGAAAACAGAAATAAGAAGCGGCGGAATGGCGAGCGCGGGCCTTGGATTTCTGCTTTCTGCTTTCCCAATTTCTGCTTTTCCCCACGAGCTTTGCGGCTTTACAGGTCCTGACAGCATTGGCAAGTTGCTCGGGAAAGATGTCCTTTCTCCCGCTGGTCAGAATTTGGATTTGGGCTTCGGTCCTCGCGAGTGTCGCGGGGTGGCTACTGTCTGCCCTGGGGCAACTCAACCGGGTTGGTTACGGGATCTTCATCACCGCGGCAGTCATCGGCCTTTGGCTCGGGCGCTATACGCTGAACCTGATGCCGCCGAGCAGCCTCCTCAATTGGGGCAAGGTCCAGGCGCGGTTTCGACGATGGCTGCCAGCGTGCTTTGTGGGGCTGGCGTTTCTGGTGTTCCTCGGTGGGGCGCTTTACCCGGCGACGACCCATACGGCGATGACTTATCGCACGCCGCGGGTGCTACATTGGCTGGCGGAAGGGCATTGGCATTGGATTCACACCTCGAATTACCGGATGAATAACCGGTGTTGCGGCCTGGAGTGGCTGAGCGCGCCGCTGCTGCTCTTCACCGGCTCGGATCGCGGCCTGTTCCTGATCAACTTCGTCCCCTTCTTGCTCATGCCCGGGCTCACCTTCAGCGTCTTCACGCGCTTGGGGGTGCGGGCTCGGGTTGCGTGGTACTGGATGTGGCTGTTGCCGACGGGTTATAACTTTTTGCTCCAGGCCGGCAGCCTGGGCAATGACACCTTTCCCACGGTGTACGCGTTGGCGGCCGTGGACTTTGGCCTCCGTGCCTGGGCTTCACGACGTCCGGCCGACCTTTGGTATTCGCTGCTGGCGGCCGCATTGTTGACTGGCGCTAAGGCGAGCAATCTGCCGTTGCTGCTGCCTTGGGCCATCTTGGTGCTTGGGCTGTGGCAACTCACCACGCGCCGGCCAGTCGTGACTTTCATGGCGATGTTGCTGGCGGCCGCGGTTTCCGTCCTGCCAACGGCAGCGTTGAATGTGCGCTACTGCGGGGATTGGTCCGGTTTGGTGCTCGAACACGCCGGGATGAATATGAAGAACCCGGTCGTGGGGATTTGGGGCAACGCGCTCCTGTTGCTGTCGAATAACTTTGTGCCTACGTTCTTTCCCGTCGCCGGTTGGTGGAACCGGTCGGCTCTGTCCATCCTGCCTCACGCGCTAACGGCCCCGATGGTGGCAAACTTCGAGCAGGGATTCATTTTTCTCGGTGAGATGCCCACCGAAGATTGGGTTGGCTTGGGCTTCGGCCTGAGCGTGCTGCTGGCGGTCGCCCTGGGGGCGTCCTGCTTCCGTGCCGGTTCCGGGTCAAGCCAAGGCTGCGCCGGCAGCCGGTTTGTCCCTGACTGGTTGCGCTGGTGTGTGTTAGGGGCACCCTGGCTATCGCTGCTGGCCTATTGCATAAAGTCCGGGATGGTCACCCCGGCGCGCTTGATATCCCCCTATTACCCGCTGCTGCTGCCCGCGTTGCTGGTGGGGGCGAGGCAGGCTGACATTGTTCGGCGCCGCTGGTGGCGCATGATGGTTGGGGGCGTGCTGCTGCTGGCGCTGCTGGTGCTCGTGCTCACGCCCGGACGCCCCCTGTGGCCGGCCCAGACCGTATTGTCGAAGGTGCTGGCGTGGAAACCCGGCCAGCGCTCGATCGCCCGGGCCTTGGCCGTCTATAGCGTCTATGATATGCGCTCTGATCCGCTGGCCAACGTGCGGGCTTTGCTGCCGGAGGGACTATCCCGGGTGGGCTTTATGGGGACAGCCGATGACATTGACATGTCCCTGTGGCGGCCTTTCGGTCAAAGGCGGGTGGAGCATGTCCTATTGAGCGATGCTCCGGAGCAAATCCGGCAGCGCCGTCTGCGATACGTGGTTGTCGGGGGGCTTAACCTTTCCGAGAACAATACCACCCTGGCTGCCTGGCAGGGGCGGACTGGGGCCGAATTGGTCGCGACGACCACCGCCACGATACTGGTGAGTCAGGGGCCGCAGCCCTGGTATGTTGTCAGGTTCCCGGAGTGAAGGCGCCGCCCAGCCCTCGTGGGGAAAAGCAGAAATTGGGAAAGCAGAAAGCAGAAATCCGAAGCCCGAAAACCCGAATTTTCAAGGGATTTCTTTGATGAGGATATCCTCGGAGCGGTAAACCACTGGCCAGGCGTCCACCGTCGGGGAGATCGTAGCCGGGTAGCAGAAGCGCTGGCGCTTGCTGCCGGGATTCACTGCCTGGACCGCCACTTGCACGGGCGACTCACTCATCAGCACCAGCTTGTTGTAGCCCAGTGATTTAAGTCGGTGCAGGTCCGTCTGGTTGCCCAGCAGATCATATAATCCTTTAACGGTGTTGACCCCCTTCAGGCCTTCCAAGCTATACACGCACAACCCCTTCCGCCCGGATCGGAACAACTCCTCGCCGCTCCACCGGGCACTGTCGTAAAAAATCAGCTTATCTTCCGGCTTCGTGTACTGCTGGAGGAGCGCGGCAATTTTCTGGGGATAGTAATCGTAATTGATTGCCACTTTCATCGAGATGACTCCTTCAATGGCCGAGAGAACCAACACCCCCCCGGCCAGGGCCAGCCGCAGCCAGGTCGTAGGCATTTCTTGCGCCCAAAAAGGCTCCCAGCGAGCCAAAGTGGCGCCACACAGCAACGCCACGGCTGGGCAGCACATGAGGTAGTAGTGCCAATGTTCCAGAACCAGGTGGGTGAATACCAGCGTTGTCAGGAAGGTGGCCAGCAGCCACAGTTTCGGCAGGCGATTGCCAGCGCGAAGCAGGGCCGGCACCAGCAGCGCTATCAGAGGCAGGCTGCCCAGCGTTGCATGCAGGAAGCGCCAGCCGCCCTTGATCCAGGGCCCGGGACTGAGCCGAAAGTGCCAGTCGCCAAAACACCACCACACCAGCAGCGGACTATGGGAAAGCCTCAGTTCGTAGTAGGGGTATTCCGCCTGGGCCGCGAGGTTACCGGTATGATGCGTCCAGGCGGCGAACAGGCCCACCGCCACAACCCCCGCGCCCGCCAGTAAGCCCCAGGTCCGCCACGGCCGCACCCCGTTGACCATCAGCAGGAAAACGCTGCACAGCCCTGCCGCCATAAAGAACGGCACTTTGGAAACCGCGCTCAAGGCCGCCAGCAACGTCGTCGGCAGCCACCACCACGCGTTGCCGGTGCGGATCATCTTGTCCGCGAAGAAAAGATACCAGATTGCCAACACTTGGCAGAAGGCCTCCGTGGAGGCCAGGCCGGCCCAGAGAACGATCAAGGGCTGGGCCAGAAAGAAGGCCGTGCCCCACCAGGCTGCGCGTTCTCCCACATAGTGCCGGGCGAGTTGGAAGAATGGCCAGAGGGCTGTGGCAAAGGCCAGCAATGACACCAGATTGGCCCACCCGTACCAGGTCGAGCCGGTGGCCTTGAAAGCCAATCCCGCCGCCGCCTGCCACAGCGGTAACTCCGGTGCCGTGGGTGTCCCGGTCGCGTTAAATCCCACGATCACCGGCCGCAGCAGGTTGATCGGGCCGCGCGCATACTCCAGCGCGGTCCCAAGATGACTGCCAAGAAACAGGGGCTTGCCGAGGAGGGCGTTGCCGAGGTGAAACGCCACGATTAACGCAAAGAGCGTCACGACCAAAGGGACCAGCGAAGGGGGTTTAGATGATTCAACTTGCACGCCGGTTAAGTATAGGACCCTTCGTCCGAAATCAAGCGGGCAAACCGCGGCTGATCGCACGGCGCCATCAGATACTACGGCGAGCCGCGAGCTAAATACGCGCGGAGCCGCCGGGGGGAGATACTCGCTTGACACGCCGGTGTGCCTCCCGTAGCTACGTGGTGTGCAAGCTCAGAAAGTCAGGCCAGCGCCATTAGCCTCTCTGGTCGTGAGTCTCTTTGCATTGATCGTGGCGTTTCACCTGGCCAACGCCTTGCTCGGGAGGCCGTTTTCCCGTGCCCTTCATCTCGGGCCAGCGCTGGAGTATGCGCGCGGCCCGATCAACCTGCTGCGGCCGGTGATCGTGGGATTCAACGCGACCGGAAGTCCGACGGCGCAAGAGTTGCCGCTGTGGCAGGCGGCGGTGGGATTGGCTTTCAAGGCCACCGGCTCGACCTGGTACGGGTGGGCCAATCTGGTGTCATTGCTGGTTTTTGCCACGGCGCTGTGGCCGTTCTTCCAACTCGCCCGGCACTATGTGGGAGAACGCGCAGCCTGGTGGGGCACGGCCTTCTTCTTGGCGCAGCCTTTGATTGTTGTGCGAGCTGGCTACGCCTCCACGGATGCCTTCTGCCTGGTGTTGACGATCTGGTTTCTGTTCTTTGCCGATAAGATGATCCGTACCGGCAACGCGTGGTGGTGGCTGCCGACGGCGTTGTTTGCGGCCTTGAGCGCGGTTTCCAAGGCGCCGTTCTTCCTGGCGGCAGGGCTGTGCAGCGTTTTCATGCTGATGGTCAACGGCGTGCGGGGCTGGCGGACCTGGGTCTTGCTGGCCAGTTCCGGTGCGATGGGCGTGGGCGCTCTGAGCTTGTGGACCTCCCACACAAATTCACTTGGGGCCGAGGCCCTGTACCCCTATGTGGATCTAAGGCTTTCGCACAGTCCTCACATCGCGCGGTGGTATTTTGGCAACCTACAGGATCGGCTGAGCCCGGGGCTCTGGATTAAAGCCGGTTGGCGATTTCTGCACGCGACGTTAGGGGGTCCGCCCCTGGTGGCGCTGCTGGTGCCAGCCCTGCTTCGCCCTGGCAATCGCCTGCCGAAACTGTGGCTGCTGGCCACCTTCCTGACGACGCTGGTGTTCACGAATCTCATCCTGGACCAATGGCATTACTACCTCATGTGTTGCCCCGCCGTGGCGCTGCTCTGCGGCGCCACCCTGGCTCGCTGGGAACCTTTTTGGGCGCAGGAAATGCCCCGGGCCTGGCTGCGGCTCGCCCTGGCCGGGGTGGTGTTGGTTCTCTCGGCCATTGACGGAGTCATCGCCATGAAGATCGCGAATGACTATGACAGCTTTCCAAGCGAGCTGAGCGTAGTCATCCGCGAGCACACCAAACCGGGAGACAAGCTGATTGTTTTCGGCGAGGGTAATTGGGGGGGAGAGGTGCTGTTCCGGTCGGGGCGGACGGGGTTGTCAGTATCCAGGTTACGCGACGTGGAAGACCTGCCGACGGTTAAGGGGTTGTGTAATCTGCTGAACAACGAGGCGGACCTGCGCCGGTTAAAATCGCTGGGCTACAACAAACTCGTGCTGCTGAGCGAATCGCCCGTGCGGGTCGCTATCTCGGCAGTCAATCCGGGCAGCCGGAAGACGCGTGAGTACTATCCGGCCAGCATCTCCCCCACCGTGGATGCGTGGCCGGTGGATTACCGGTCCGAGGATATCCTCATCAAAGAAATCCCTTGAGGACCACCCCAGGTTGGGCGGTTCCCCAAGGAGGGAGCAGCCCGAGTCAGGCCTTGCGCCACACCCCAATGATCGATTTGCCAACCCGGTAGCCCAGCAGCGGGTCGAGCAGCACGGAGGCGCGAACCAGCACCCGATCCCAAAAGAGCACTTGCGCTTGCGTGGGGGAAGCGCTGCGCAAGAAAAGCCGGTTTCCGAGCGAGGCCCCCAACCCGACACTGTCAAGGTAGCGCAGGCGGACCATGCTGGCGGACGGAGGCTGGAGCGATTGGAACCGGCAGCGGTCGTAGCGCCGGTAGTGGCCGATGGCCCGATCAAACGGCGTGTATAGCCAGTTGTGCGCAGGGCAGAGGACAACGAGGTGGCCCCCGCGGCGCAGCATCGCCACGGCGGCGCTAACTTCCGCCCCATCCTTCTCGATATGCTCCAGCACATCAACGTAGAGGATGCAGTCGTAATTCGCGGCGGACGGCAGGTCCCGGAGCGCGCCGATTATGACGGAGATGCGGTCCGGCCCCGCCATAGCGCGAACGGCGGAGTTCAGACGCTGAGCGAGCCCCGCGTCCGGTTCGAGACAGGTCCAGGTGCGGCGCGGAAGCGGCGCCAGGGCTTGAGTGATCGCCCCGATGCCGGCGCCAACCTCGAGCACGTCCCCGAACACGAAGGAGGCCATCTGGGCAGCCAGATACCGTTTCCAGTTTTGGGCGCGCGCAAAAACATCGAGCTCCGCGCCGAGGTAGTGGTAATCATCCATTTCGGGGCCAAAGGATATCCACTGACCGCACGAAACGTGCATACTCACCAATGGGGATGAACGCGGCGAAGCTGCGACCCGACAGGACGCTGAGGATGAAACCGATCGAAGCCAGGGTCAGTTGCACCAGGAGCAACGTGACGAAGCACCAAATGATCGTCGCGCTGCCCAGGTGGCCGCCTTGGCTATGCCCGCCCGCTGCCAGGCTGACGCACAGGCCGGGCAGCGCGACACACAAGCCGATGATGGACGCCGTGAGGAGGCGCACGCCGATAACGTCCCCAAAGACCGAAGCTGCGCTTAGCCCATGGATTACCAGCGACGCCCAGCGCATGCGCGATTGTCCGGAAAACCGCCGGCCCCGCGGCAAGGGCACCGTCTTGAGCGGCAGGCGGGACCGCACCGCGGCGGCGGCGTAATGGTTCCACAAGTCCGCGGACGTCACCAGGCTCGCGGCATGGTTGTGGCTGATGACGCTGAAATTCCCGATGCGCACCGGCACGCCGGTGAGAACTACATGGACCAGACGGTACAGGTGGTAGAACAGTTGGAAAACCAGGCTCTCCGTGCGGCGGGTTCTGGCGGCAAAGACCGCGCACCGTTCGTCCGCTGCGAAACGGGTCAACAGCGTCGGCACGTGCCCGGGCATGTCTTCGCCGTCCCCGTCCATGACGACGATGGCCGAACACGGGGAGTTCTCCACCACCCAACAGAGGCCGGTGGCCAGCGCTCGCTGGTGCCCCAGGTTTCGGCAGAGGTTGACCACTTTCACGCTCGCGATCGTTTGTAACCTGGTCTTCAGCAGCGACTCGCCGGGTGGCTCCTGCGACCCGTCGTTGACAATCACAATCTGGTATGACCAGGCTTTCGCATCGAGCTGCGCGTCAATCTGGCGCAGGACTTCCGCGGCAGATTCCCAATCGTTATAGACGGGGATGAGGATGACGACGGTGGGGCGTTCAGCGCGCACGGTTCAGGTTCCTCCCGGGCGGGCGCTGGGGCATGACGCCAAGCCGGCTAAACGGTTCAGCCGCCATGATCAGCGCCGCAAACCAGGCAAGACCAACAGTTCTCCCACACATAGCACTTAGGCTTGTACAAGAGTACCGCGTGCAGCGCAAACGGAAAGCGCGTGGAAAGCGGCGCCGGCGCCAGACCTCCTGACATAGCCTCAAATTTCCAAGGGATTTCGATATTCTTGCGAAATGAACATGTCAGGTGTTATTGCGTCTTACGCGCGCGCGCAAGAGCGACCCCATACCTTACAATTTACCCCCCCCGCCCCTAACGACTTTAGCAACCGTCCCGGATTTGTCTCACGGCACAGCCATTGCTCCATGCCCGATGGAGTCTGTTTCATTACGATACAGGGTCAACGGATGGGTTGCTACGAGCTGGACGACCGAGCGGCGCAACGGAGCTTACTGAAGCAAGCCTATCGGGCGTGCCAGGCCACCCAGGCCCAGCTTTGGGAGCGGATTGGTCCTCGTTACCCAAACCATGCCAAAGAAGGGCGCAAACTCATCGCCGCGGCGCTCCGTGCGCCAGGTTCGATGCGCCTACAACCGGGTCAGATTGGGGTCGAGTTGGCTCCGCA
>CAIWJG010000656.1 GCA_903912925.1 uncultured Verrucomicrobia subdivision 3 bacterium
ACTCTCATTAACACCTCGCTTCAGCGAGGTGGGTGTGGCACGCGAACCGGCTCCCCAACCGCTTCAGCGGTTTACGGTGGCGGGTAAACCGCTGAAGCGGTTCCGACCCCGAGACCACCGCCCACACCCCACTCAAGTGGGGTGTTAATGAGAGGCCGGCCGCGTTGTACCCAGGAAGCGATATATGGAAGGCCCGGATTTGCCGGGTTTGCAACTATCGTAGCCTCGAACGTGAGTTCGATCATTATCTCCCTCACCCGGGGACGCCGGTGATGTAGAAATCACCCCGAGAAGAATTCTGTCTTGCACCCCGTTGCGTTTGTGTGGGGGGGCGACAGGCGGATCCAAGCCGATCGAGGCGGCAAGCGGGAACAAGTAACAGGGCTTAAACCTGAAAACAGCAGTTACCACGAAATACAGGCTGATAACTTCAACCCGGCACTTTCCGCTTTCGGTGCGCGGCACGCTGTCCGTGACGCTGCGTGACGCGACCAGCCAGCCCCGGTTCTTGGTGAAAAAGTAATGGCCCGTTGGGCGTGCGGGGCTTCCTGCGCCGGGCCGAACGGACTTCAGCGAGACGCAATCAATGCGACCGACTCGCTGAACTCGGGCAGGGCGACTACCAATCCGTCCAGCGGGTCCACTGGCATTGCTGCGCCCATCAGTTTCCCGGTGTGCGTATCGTAGAACTGCACGGTCCAGCGTTTTCCACCGGCCTTCGGCAGCGTAATGGATTCACCGCTCAACCTGCGGACGGGCCAATCCGGCGGAGTGCACTGGGCGTCGCGGAACCAACCCACGATGAGCTTGTTGCTGGCCAGCGCGGCCCCCTTGAGGTTCTTGGAAAGCATGACGTCCGCCGGCTTAAGATCCTGGAACGAGATGCCTTTGACGAAGTGCGCCATAGGCGCGGCCGCTTCTTCGTAACGGCCAGCAATGTCCGCGTGCTCGTATTTGTCATAACCATCCTCCCACCAGAGCATGCGTCCATTCAGTGCGCCCGAGACCACCGAGGCCCATAGCGCGTGTCGAATACCAATAGGGGCACGCTCGGCGAGCGTGATGGTCCTGGCCGGTGGGCGGGCATCCAACCCGCACTCGCCGATCAGCACGGGTTTGCCATATTTGCGCAGGCGATCCCGCACCGAGTCCACAATCATCTCGCTGAGGTTGCCCAGGTATTGCGGGTGCTCGCCATAGGGGTGCGTCTGAATGATGTCCACCGCCCGGCTGCCATTTACCTCGGGCCAGTCAACAATGCCCGAATGTGAGACTGTGACCGGCCTGCGTTTTGGATCGGCTTTGCGGATGGCCAGCGCGGCCTGCTCGGCAAACGCAGCCGCCGTTTGCGGGGCTGCTCCGGTCACCAGATCAATCTCGGAGATTGGCTCCCATGCCACGATGCAGGAATGTCCGCGCCATCGCCGCACAAGCTCACCCAGCCAAGTGAGCCATTGGCGGCGGCACTCGGTGTCCTGGAGCAGGTCGCTGGGCGAGCGGGCCGGTCCACCGTGCGCCACGTTGAAAGGATTGTCGTTCCAGACGTGCCAGAATTCGCCCTTGCTGCCGTCGTTCCATTGCGCCCAGATCGTAAAGACCGGGATGACGGCTATTGCATGCCTCTCGGCTGCGTCAAACACGCGATCCCACTTCGCCGCCCACGGTTCGTCCACCTTGCCGGCCGATCCGTTCGGTGGAATGCCGTGCATCAGGTGTAGCCGCACGATCTTCTCACCGTTCGCAGCGACGGCCCCGAAATCCCGGTCAAAAGCCTCTACCGTCCTCTCCGTGGGATTCCGGCCCAGGACGAACGACGGGAAGCCGTTGACACGGGAATAAAGCTCACCTTTGCGCAATTCCCATCTTGGGAGAGGTGAGTCGGACTGCGCGCCGAAGCAGGACACGGCGCAAACGAGGATGAAAAGGCACAGGAGATGGCGGCACAGGATCATCTGCCTATTCGGAAGACGGAGGACGGAGGACGGGGGCGGAAGAGCAACCCCTCACCCCTTGAAGACAAAAGCTGAAACGATGAAATGCTGAAACCCACCTCATGCTCACATCCCCTTCCCATTTCAGTATTTCAGTATTTCAGCGTTTCAGCTTTTCCCTATCAGTTTCCTGGAGCTTGCTTCATGAACCTCAGCGCGGCGGCGACCGTGGGGTCTTTCGCGCGCGGAACACTGAGCATCTCCGAAATATGGCTTTCGCGGGGGACGTAAAGCAGTTCGGCGGCAACTCCCGCCTGTCGCAAGGCCTGATAGAACTCCCGCGCCTGCCCCGGCAGACTGAAATAGTCCCATTGGCAATAAGTCACGATGAACGGCGGCGCTCCGGCTTTCACGTAGAAAAGCGGCGATGCCGCACGGCGCCCCGGCATACCTTTCCCGAACACCGACTCCTGGCTTTCCCCGGTCGCCAGGTTGTAAACTCCGCTCCAGGCAAATACGCCGCGGAGGGCTTGGGGCGAGAGTTGGTACTTTGCCAGGTAATCACCATCCAGGCCCAGGAGCGCCACCAGGTGACCGCCCGCCGAATGGCCGGCCGCGTAGATGCGATTAGTGTCACCGCCATACTCAGCGATGTGCCGCACAGTCCAGGCAAACGCCGCCGCGACATCCTCGATCTGCGCCGGGTGCGGATGCTTCGGGGCCAGCCGATAACTCGGGATGACCGTGAGAACGCCCTCCCGCGCATAACGATTCCCCAATGGCACGTAATTCGAGCGGTCCCCGCTCTTCCACGCTCCACCATGGACGAAGAACAGCACCGGCGGGTTGGTTTTGCCTTTGGGCCCATAGATGTCGAGCTTGTGTTTGGCGGCATCCTCGGCCAAGCCTTCGCAGTAGGAGATGTCCTTGGTCTGTTCCACCTCCGGCGCGACTTTCATGGACGGCAAGGTAAGGTCCCCGAGATCAGGAGTTACCAGATAGACCGGATTGGAATAGATCCAGGGGCGGTCCTCTCCGTCCACGGTCAACCACGCTTCGACGCGATACGGGCCGGCTTCCTTGACCTCAAAGTTCAGATTGGTGCCCACGGTTTCATAAATGACCGCACCCTTGTGAATCAGCCGGAGCTTCGCTGGCAACGGCAATAGGGCCATGAGCCTGGTCTTGCCGAACATCAGGGCGGGATCGCCCATCGTAAACACGCCCAGGTTGTTCACCGCTCCAAACATGAACCCGGTAGGATCGCATAGCCAGTCGTGTGCGACATAGACGTGCCCGTTCGTCAAGGCCTCGCGGATGAGCGGCTCGGTCAAGTCGCGGGCCAGTATGTGGGTCGTCAGATTGCGAAAACCGACTTCGTAAGGATCGGACGTCAGGCGCTGCAATCCAACGCTTCGCTGAGCATCGCTGGCGGCAATCCCCGTAAATGGCTTCTTCGCCGTTTCCTGGTCCCACTTGGCGAAGCGCTCCCTTGGATAGTCCGTGCCGGCGGCGAAGACCTCGTCCGGGAAGGAACGGAAGTCCTCGACAAGAGTCCGCCAACGGTCCGTGTTAGCGCCCGCCGCCGCGAGACATTCCTCGAACCCCTGGCCCTGGGGCGCACTGGCGGGGCGGTTGCAGAGGACCATGCCGGCCATCCCATTGGTTGGCGCGGTGGCGCCTTCCTCGACGCGGCCCAAGAAACGCAGCCCACCCTCGGTGCTCGCCTTGCCGTCAGGGCCGAATTCCGGAAAGCACCAGGTGCCATCGCTGGCCTCCGACCCGGCCAGGAATAACACGCCCTCACGAACGCCTCGCCACGCGTCCGGCTTAGGGTCGCCCTGGTCCGCCATCAGGACGACGCGGATGCCGGTCTTGCGCGCAGCCGCCAGCAGTTCCTGGCGCGTGCCTTTGGCATCCGCCTGGATGACGGCACGGAAATCCTCATAGAGGCCGTTGGTGGGAGGCTGGCGGCGGTCGCCCGCAAAGCGGAGCCGCGATTCGTGCGCCGCCTGCAGGTGCTGGCGCTCCAGACGCTGCGTGGGGGTCAGGAAGCCGTTTGTCTGGATGCCGGTTTCAGCCTCCCCGCGGGTTGCCGCCAGCAGGCACGCGACGGCTGGCACCCACCGCAGAATGGCAGGCGAAATGAGCCGCGTTAAATACGACCAGCTTCGGCCTGGGGCTGGAGTTGGACGGCCACAGTGCCGATTCGGAATAGAAGTCATGTGCATCAGGCTGAAACTTATTCGCTGAGTGTATCATCCTAAGAACGGCGTTTCAAACCACGAAATACACGAAACACACGAAAAATGAAACACTTGGCCCGTGAAGTTTTTCGTTTACTTCACCGGGCCTTACAATGCAATGAGTGTTCACCCTGCGGGTGAGCGCCCCAGCGTTGTTATCAGCCGGTCATTTCGTGTATTTCGTGGTGACTGCTGTTTTTGGGTTCACGTTTCACGCTTCACGTTTCACGTTGTGGTTCCTGCTGCCTCTTCTTGCCTTGCCAATGGCGTCCGCGGCGAGCAGGGCATTGAGCACTTTTTCGGGAGTGATTACGCCCGCTTCGTGATGGATGGGCTGCTCGGGGGCGGACGCCTTTTCAGCCACCTTCATTAGTTTCTCCCGGTCAACGTCGCCCAAACCGATGTCCGCCAGCGTGGTCGGCAAGCCGACGTCCTCACAGAACGAGAAGACAGTTTCCGACTCGTCCACGGGTGCGTCTGTGAGTTGGAGCCCGGCCAAAACTCCAAAGGCGACTTTTTCGCCGTGGTAGAACGAGTGAGTTTCCGCCAATGCGGTGAGCCCATTGTGAATGGAGTGAGCTGACGCCAAGCCCGCGCTTTCAAACCCAAGCCCGCTCAGCAGGATGTTCGCCTCGACAATATGTTCCAAAGCCGGGGTGACGATATGCTGCTCACTGGCGACTTTAGCGGCCGTACCGTAGGCCAGCAATGTTTCATAACAGAGTTTGGCGATGTGGAGTCCTACCCTTGTGCAATACCCGCCACACTCGTTCGCCGACTGGGTTCGGTCGCAGGATCTGGCTTCGAACCAGGTGGACAGCGCGTCGCCCATCCCGGCCACCAGAAAACGCGTCGGCGCCCCTGCGATGATACCCACATCCACCAGCACCGCCGCCGGGTTCGCCTTTTGATAGTACACCGACTCGAAAATGCCGTCCTTGGAGTACAGCACCGCGCACCCGCTGCACGGGGCATCGGTCGAGGCGATGGTAGGGATAATGATCACGGGGATATCCGCCCGATCGGCGGCGATTTTCGCTGTGTCAATGGTCTTCCCGCCACCCATGCCGACCAGCACCTCCACGTGCTGTTGCGCAATAATCCCGGACAACCGGCTCAACTCATCCTCGCAACACTCGCCGCCGAATACTTCGGTGTGGATGCTCTGCGCCTTCAGATCGAGGTCGCATTTGGGAAGCACCTTGTCGTTCACGGAGGGCGAGGCCAATATCAGCCCCTGCTTGCCTAGCAATTTTATCAGTTTGGGCAATTCGCCTACCGCACCAACGCCTTGGATATATTTCCCGGGAAAGACAGCTTTTCTAAACACATGAACCTCCTGTTTCTTGATGAACCAAGTGAACTGTTTATGCACATTGGGTTAACTCAATGCTGCTGGATATTAGGCCGCAACCATTGAATTGATTTGATGCCCGAATCCAGCAGCATGTGGCCCAGCCTATAGAGTTGGACGGATTGCAGCAAGGGCAAAGCCCTGGGCACCAGGGGCGGTAGTAGCAGGGGCAAACGGGGGCTGGACGCCAAAGCCTCGGAGTGGTGTAATCAGGCAACACAGAGTAATGAAGACCGTGCGAAGGATCGAGCGAGCGTTCACGCTGATTGAGTTGCTGGTGGTAATCGCCATCATTGCCATTCTGGCGGCGCTGCTGCTGCCGGCGCTGGCCCGCGCCAAGTCCAAGGCCCAGGACATCCAATGCCTCAACAACTGCAAGCAGATCGTCCTCTCCTTGATGATGTATGTGAGCGATTCCGGCGGCACCTCGATTTACTACGACCCCGGCACCCTGTGGATTGGCCAGCTCCAGACCAACTATAGCCAAATCGCCAAGTCCCGCATCTGCCCGGCGACGAGAGACGACCCCGACAATACCTGGAAGCAGCCGCCGAACGCCGGGCTGGGTGGGTTTGGGGTGGCGGATTACACTTGGAACTGGATCTATGGCACTCCCTCGTATCATGGCAGCTATGGCATAAACGGCTGGTGTTATTCCGGATTGAGCGGCGACCCGTATTATGGCAAAGAGACCTCAATGCCGATGCCGACCTTGACCCCGTATTTCGCGGATTGTGTGTGGGTAGATGGCTGGCCCGGGGAAGGCGAGACGCCGGCCCGGAACCTATACACCGGTGGTGACAAGAACAGCATGGAACGTTTCAGCATTGCGCGGCACGGCCACGGCAGCCCAGCCAGCGCGCCGCGGAATGTGCCAGCCGGCACGCCCCTGGTCGGCAAAATCAACCTGGGCTTTGCCGACGGCCATGTCGAGCCGGTGAAACTGGAGAATCTTTGGACGCTTTACTGGCACAAGGGCTGGGTGCCGCCGGCTAAACGCCCGCAATAAGAACGAGATTAGCCGATCTTGCTCGGCGGTGTTTGGGCGGCAGCGTCAGTCCGGCGGCCCAGTTCTTGAGTGGAAATGCAGAATGCAGAATGCAGAATGCAGACAGCAGGCTGAACGGGAGCCATTCCCCTTTCTGCATTCTTCCTTCTTCCTTCTGCATTCACCCTTAGTCACCAATCCCTTGACAAAGCCGAAGAAAGGTAGTGCCATTCCGGCCATCATAAATGTCTGAGCTGACCAATTATGCCAAGTAAAGTTGCCATCGCCATCGGGGCGCACCCGGACGACATCGAGTTCTACATGGCCGGGACCCTGCTAATGCTTAAGCAGGCGGGTTACGAAACCCATTACCTGACCGTAGCCAACGGCAACTGCGGCAGCGTGCAGTACAACGCCGCCATGACGCGCACTGTCCGCAACGCCGAAGCGCGCGAGGCGGCCAAGATCCTGGGCGCGCAGTTCCACGCGAGCCTCACGAATGATCTGGAGATCTTCTACACCCTGGAGCTGGTTCGCGCCCTGGCCGCCGTCATCCGCGAGGTCAAGCCCGGCATTGTGCTGACGCATTCGCCGCAGGACTACATGGAAGACCACATGAACACCTCCCGGCTGGCGGTGACGGCGGCATTTACGAAGGGAATGCCGAATTTCAAGACGGTGCCGCCACGCCCGACGGCGGATTACGACGTGACCCTCTATCACGGGATGTCGCACGGCCTCTGCGATCAATTGCGGCGGCGGATTATTCCCGGGTCATTCGTGAACACGACTTCGATGCACCAGACCCAGCTCAAGGCGCTCTCGGCGCATAAGAGTCAGCAGAATTGGCTCGATGTCAGCCAGGGTATGAATTCCTTTCTCCTGTCCCTGGAAAACCTGTCGCTGGCAGTGGGGGGCCTCTCGAAGAAGTTCAAACACGCTGAGGGCTGGCGGCGGCACCTGCATTTCGGCTATGCCGCGCGCGAAGCCGACCCGCTGGCCGAGGCGCTGGGAGGGAATTACCTGGTGAACCAAGCCTACGAACGCAGCCTGCAACGCGGCGTTTGAAGGGGGCGCTCGCCAGGGGGGCACGTTGAACACAGCACTGAGAGGCGTCGTGGCATGAGGTTGAGCCAACCTAAAGAGAGGAAGTCAGTTGATTGGAAAGCTGCGGAGAAGGAGGGCTATGACAGGTCCCTGGTCGAGAGCAATCTGCGCAAGACCTGGTAGCCGCGAACGGCAGTTCGCGCTAATCTCGCATGACATGTCCCTGGTCGAGAGCAATCTGCGCAAGACACCCTCCGAGCGAATCCGCGCCCACAGCCGGGCGCTGGCAACTGCGGTGATGCTGCGCCAAGCCCTGGCACAAAGAAATGCCAGACCTTGAATCGCTGCTGGAACGCCTGTTCAAAACTGTGCGCCATTAAAGATCGTTCTGGTTCTGGCAGCACCGGCTGATTTGTTATTGAGTTTTACCAATTCCGATTAACACTGCTCTAACCTATGCCACGCAAACTTAGTTCCATTGCCCCCGATTGGTGGGATTACACCACGCTCGACGCCGACATCATTCACGACGCTGCCGCGTTGACCCCGGACAAAATGCTCAAGCTGTCCCGGCCCGGCTTCAAGGTCGTGATGTATGACACGATCGAGGAGTTCTACCTCGCCGAGGCGCTCGAATACATCAGCGCCTGGAAACAATCCACCCCCGACAACCCGGTCGGCATCTGCGGACCCATTGGTCCGACCGAGCAACTGCCGCTGGTGGCGCGCCTCGTGAATGATCTCAACCTGAGCGTCAAGTCGGCGCATTTCTGGGGTATGGACGAATGGTTCCTCGACGGCAAAGAAGCGCCGCCCACGCATCCGCTGTCGTTCGAGAAAGCAGATCGGGAAATGTGCTTTGGCCGCATTCGCAAGGACCTCGTGATGCCAAACGCGAACCTGCACTTCCCCAAGGCCGATACCGCCGCCTTCCGCAAGACCTGGAACGCCGGCGTCCGCTGCGCGGTCATGCAAGGCGGGCAGGGCGATGTCAAACACTGGGCCTTCAACGATCCGCCCAGCCGCTCGGGCAAGTACAAGCACAGCCCGCCTTCACCGGCGGAATACCGCAAGCTGGCCACGCGCGTGGTGAATCTGCACCCGCTGACCGTGGCGCAAAACGCGCGCACCTCCGGTGGCGGGAACATTTCACTCATACCCACCCAGGCCATCTCGGTGGGGCCGGTCGAAACCTGGCAGGCGGAGAAAGTCTCCATCTGGCAGGCCGGCAACCACGACAACCCCTTTGGCCAGCGGCTCACCTGCCTGATGATCGCCCAGCAGTTGCCGGATGCCGCGGTGCCGATGTCCCTGCTCGCCGACCACCCGAACGTGCAGTTCAACTACTTCCGCAAAGGCATTGGCACCTGCGACGTTGAGATGCATTGAGCGCCACGTTCTCGAACCGGCTGTCCTACGAGCGCGAGCTGTGGCAGAAGGGCCTGACAGTTGTCGCGGGCGTGGATGAAGCCGGCTGTGGTCCGCTCGCCGGGCCGGTGGTAGCCGGCGCCGTCGTTTTCCCGTGTGCCTGGTTGGAAGAGGGTCTGGCCGGCGCGCTCCGTGGCCTCAATGACTCCAAGCAGATCACCGAAGCGCAGCGCGAGAAGTATTATGCGATCCTGACCACGCATGCGGACATCCGCTGGGCGGTCGCCCTCGTGGACGCGGAGATGATTGACCGCATCAACATCTACCAGGCGGCGCATCGCGCGATGAACCTGGCGCTCGACCAACTGCAGCCGCCGCCCGAACATGTGCTGGTGGATGGACGTCCCGTGAAATCCATGCGCTTCCCGAACACGCCGCTAGTGAAAGGCGATGCGCGGAGCTACTCGATCGCCGGCGCGAGCGTCCTGGCGAAAGTGACCCGCGACCGCATGATGCGTGAGTTTGACCAGCTCTATCCGGGTTATGGTTTTGCGGAGCACAAGGGCTACGGCACGCCGCAGCACCTGGCCGCCATTCAGTCACTGGGCCCCTGCGCCATCCATCGCCGCAGCTTCGCTCCTTTCCGTCCAGTGGCCGGGGAGTTGAAACTGTTTTGACTGAGTCAGCGGAACTTTGCGACCGGAGGCAAATCATCCTGAAAACAGCAGTTGAAACCACGAAACACACGAAATACACGAAATGACAGGCTGATAACAACGCTGGGGCGTTCACCCGCAGGGGGAACACTCATTGCACTGTAAGGCCCGGTGAAGTAAACGAAAACCTTCACGGGCCAAGTGGTTCCTTTTTCGTGTGTATTTCGTGGTTTGAAACGCCGTTCTCAGGATCATTGGCCAGGTCGAATCAGTTCTGCTCTAAAAGGTCTCTTATGCCGGCGAACATGGTTTCCGCCAGTTGTTGGCGCCCACCCTGGGTGAAGTGCATCAGGTCAATGAACTTGTCATGGTCGCCGTCGAGGTTGGGGTGGGTGTCCACGAAGCGGACTTCGGGGTGTTGCTGAGCCAATTGCTGCACAATCATCGAGTGGACTTCGTTGGCTTTGATCCACGAGACTATGGCGGGAAATCTGCTGCGGTAGAAGTTAATAACCCCGCGCGGCGTGCTCTCATTGACGGCCATGGAGTAATTGGCGAGGACGAGTTGGATGTGGTTGGTTTGAGCGGACTGGATCAATTGCCGGTAGGCCTCCGCATACCTTGTCTGGAGCGGGTGGGCCAAGGAGGAGGCGCCCACCGCCAGCAAGGCCTGTTCGCGCCTCACGGCGTTCATCAGCGTGAGTCGGTATTCACAATCAGCCAGCAGTTTCAGCGGGCGGGGTCTGTAGGTCGGGGTTACCAGACGATTGGACAGCGGCACAACCCCTTGAATCAACGAGAAACCATTATAACCATGATACGAGATGATCAGGTTCGGGTGTAACGGCAGAATCTCGGAAGCCAGGCGCCCCACGTTCGCCTCCAAGGTCCACCCCGGGATGCCGGCGTTGATGACTTTCACCGGCCGTTGCGGGTGAAGCCGCTCGCGAATCATCTGCTCCAGCAGTTCCGGCCAAGGCCGGTCGTTCTGGTTCAGGGTTACACCGAAGGTGGTTGACTCACCGAGCGCGACGATCCGATAGGCGTTGCCTTTATCCCGGGACACCTCTTGGCCACGGAATCCAAGCCGGTTGATGGTAATGGGGCTGTCGAAAAACCGGCCCTGGCTGCTGGCTTTCGGACGCGGCAGCAGCGGACCCGCGGGCACAAAGATTTGCGTGAGCAGGTTCGACCATTGCGCGTCGTATGAGGCGCACCAACGGGCCAACCCCGCCGCATCCTTTCCGCCCTTGCCGTATAAGTAGAGCTCCTCAGACGGTTTGGCCAGTTGCGGCCGGCGAGGAGGTCGGCGCAGGGACGCGTCAACGACAGGCACCGCAATCAGCAAGAGGATTAACGTGTTCGCGGCTTGGAGGGCGAGGAACGGCAGGCGGAACATGCGCCGGCAAAGGAGGAGGAGAGCCAGGTTGATGATCACGCCGGCGTAGAATTCGGCCGGCAAGTTATGCGCATACGCCCCGGCCAACCACACCAAGCTGCCCCAGAAGGCCCAGAGCATTCCCAGGGTTTTCCAAGCGCTTTGCGGCCACGCTCCGCCGCCCGCGCGGGCTGGTGGCAAGATCGTGACCGCGACCAGCCAGGCGAGCACGGAGTAATAGTTGCTGGAGAGGATACCACCGCGGACTGTCCACAAGCCAAAAGCCGCCAGCAGGCTGCAGACGCCGGCGAGGATTACTCCTCCCGCGTAGAGGCGCCGGCGCTGGGCAACCCACGGTATTTGCGCGACTGCGGAAACCGATCCGAGCAAAGCGAGCGCCGCCAGGCCGAGCCTCGGGATGTCCACCAACCCACCCATCACGACTGCACACGTGGTGGAGGTGAGCCTCAGCAGCAGGAGGGCCCAAGTCAGTCTGCTCGCTAGCCACCTCATACGCCTGCTTCAAGGCTGAAGCTGCTGCGCGTTCTGCTGAATCAAGTCCCAGGCCTGCCGCACGTGGGCGGCTTCGGTGTGAGTCTGGCCGACGCACAGGCGCAGGGTGTAGCGGCCGTTCAAGATGGTATGCGTCAGGTAGAGCTTGCCGGTCTGGTTCAGGCGCTCCAGTAACTGGCGGTTGAAGTCGTCTCCCGCCCGGTGCGCGAAGCAGACCAGGTTGAGCGGCGCGGGTGCGGTCAGCTCAAAGTCCGGCGACGCCTCAACCCAACGCGCGAATTCCTGGGCCAGCTCTACGTGGCGCCGGATGTGGTGACGCAGGCCTTCCACACCATAGTGGCGGATCACGAACCATAGCTTCAGAGCGCGGAACCGCCGGCCCAGCGGGACCTGCCAGTCCCGATAGTCAAAGACCGCCCCGGATTCCGTCGCCTTGTTCCGCAGGTACTCGGGCAGCACGCTGAGCGCCTTGATCAGCGCCGCCCGGTCCGCCACGAAGAAGCAGTCACAGTCGAAGTTGGTGAACATCCACTTGTGCGGGTTGAAGCAGTAGGAGTCGGCCAGCTCCAGGCCGTTCTGTAGGTGCCGGAACTCCGGGCACAACGCCGCCGTCCCGCACATCGCGCCGTCCACGTGCAACCAGAGGCCGTGCTCGCGGCAGATGCGGCCCAGCTCGGGCAGCGGATCGAACCCATTGGACGAGGTTGTGCCCACCGTGGCCGAGACGAAGCACGGTTGCAGCCCCGCCTGACGGTCCCGGGCGATGTGTTGCGCCAGCGCATCGGGGCGCATCGCGAAGCTCTTGTCCACTTCGACCAGCCGCAAGTTCGCCCGGCCCAGGCCGGCAATTTTCACCGCCTTCTCAACCGAGGAATGGGCCTGGGTAGAGGTGTAGGCCACCAACTTGCCGTTGCAGCCGCACTCATTGGATTGCAGGCCGGTGGCCCGTTCGCGCGCCGCCAGCAAAGCGCACAGCACGGCGCTTGAGGCGGCCTCCTGGATCACGCCGCCTCCGGCCCCGGTCGATTTGAACTTCTCCGGCAGGCCGACCATTGTGGCCATCCAATCGAGCACGTGCGTTTCCAGTTCTGTGCAGGCGGGGCTGGTGGCCCAGAGCATGCCTTGCACCCCGAGCCCGGCGGACAGCAACTCGCCCAGGATAGAAGGCCCGGAGTTATTGGCCGGGAAGTAGGCGAAGAAGTTGGGCGACTGCCAATGCGTGATCCCAGGCAGGATCAGCCGCTCGACGTCGGCCAGAATGGTCTCGAAGGATTCACCGCGTTGGGGTGGCTCGGCCGGCAGCGACGCGCGGATTTGGCCGGGCTGAACCCGGGAGAACACTGGCAGCGACTCGACCCTTCGTTGGTAATCGGCCACCCAATCCACCACCGCGTGCCCCCAGCGGCGGAACTCTTCCGGGCTCATGTGAAAGCTGGCATCGTTTGACATAGCGCGTGGAGTGTAGGGGATACCGAGGCGAATGTCGCGACAAGATCGGGCTTGTGCGCAGCTTAGAGTTTTCCAAAACCACCACACCTAAAATAGGCGTGATGAGAGTAATGGGACTAATGGGCTCAGCAGACCCCGAAGCGGACAAGCATGTCCCATGCTGCTAGGAATTGGAACCTGGTCTGGCGGGGATCAGGCTCAGAACTGCTGGCACCGCGGAAACGGCGTGAGCTCAGTTCCCCCGCACCCAAAGGGTGAATGCAGAATGCAGAATGTAGAATGCAGAATGAAAACAGCCGGCTGAACGGGAGCCATTCCCCTTTCTGCATTCT
>CAIWJG010000657.1 GCA_903912925.1 uncultured Verrucomicrobia subdivision 3 bacterium
TCTTGGCCCCATGTAACCTTTGCAACTCATTTAACCCATTTAACTTTTTGGTTGCGGCTTGGCCGCGCTGCGTCTTTGCGTTAAGCCCGATTTGGTATTGACTCTCATTCAAACAGGATGACACAGTAGCGTATAGGTTTCATGAAGACCCGGGGCCAATCTTCCACGTCGCCCGCCGAGCTGCGGGCGCAGGCCGAGCAACGGCTGCGCCAGAAGCTGAGTGCCACCGCGCAAATGCCGGCCTGGGACGTGCGGAAACTGGTGCATGAGCTGCACGTCCACCAGATCGAGCTGGAGATGCAGAACGAGGAGCTGGAGCAGGCGCGGGACCGCTATGTTGACCTCTACGACTTCGCGCCGGTCACCTATCTTACCTTGAGTGCGGAGGGTGAGATTCTGGAAGCCAATCTCAGCGCGGCCAAGTTACTTGGTCTGGAGCGAGGCCGCCTCATCCACGAAAAGCTAACCCGCTTTGTTGCCACCGCAGCGCAGGACACGTTTTATCTCTTTTGCCGCCAGGTATTCCGCTCGGACGACTGGCAGAGCGTGGACCTGGACATGGTGGATGCGCAGGCTAAACATTTGTTCGTTCATGTGGATGCGGTGCGCGATCCGAAACAGCCACTCGCAAAATGCCAGTTCAGCCTTACCGACATCACCCCCCGCAAGCTCGCGGAGCAGCAGCTCCAGTCCACCTACCAAAGCCTCAAGGCGACCTGGGATGCCCTGCCGGACCTGGTGTTCGAACTGGACCACAACGGGCTGATTCTGGGCTACAATGGCAGCCAGGCCGATATCCTCTATGTCCCGCCGGAACAGTTTCTCGGCCGGCGCATGGCGGAGATCCTCCCGCCGGAGGTCGCCCATTTGTTCACCGACGCTCTGGCTGAAGCCGCCCGAACCGGGCGGCACCGCGGGGGCGTCTATTCACTTCCTGTGCCCCTGGGGCTCCGCTGGTTTGAACTCTCCATCGCCGCCAAGGGCGATCACCGCGCCCCGAATGTGGGCTTTGTCTGCCTGGCGCGGGACATCACCCAACGCCGGCAGACCGAGCAAGCGTTGCGGCAGCAGCGGGAGATGCTGGCGCACGTCGGGCGGATCTCGCTCCTCGGGGAGTTGGCGGTCTCCCTGGCGCATGAGATCAACCAGCCCCTGGCGGCCATCCTCCGCAATGCCGGCGCCGCCCGGCTCCTCCTGGCCGCCCCGACCGCAGACCTCGAAGAACTGCGCGCCATCATCGCCGAAATCAAGGCCGACAGCAAACGCGGGGGACAGGTCATCGATCGCCTGCGGTCCCTCCTCAAGCGCCGGGAACTGGCGATCGAACCGCTCCACCTGGCCGAGGTCATTCGCGCCGTCCTCCCCCTCGTCGAGCCCGACGCCGCGGCGCGCCGGGTCACCCTCCAATTCGAAAAGGCGCCGGCCGCGCTGCCGCTCGTTAACGGCAACCGGGTCCATCTCCAGCAGGTCCTGTTGAATTTGCTGATGAACGCGCTGGCGGCCCTGGACGGGGTGTCGGACCGCCCGCCGGTCATCCGCGTGCGGGTCCGGGCCGGCGCGGCCGGCCGGGTGCGCCTCGAGGTGACGGATTCCGGGTCGGGGGTGCCCGCCGCCAACCTGCCGCTGTTGTTTGCCCCATTCTTC
Organism: uncultured Verrucomicrobia subdivision 3 bacterium; assembly: GCA_903912925.1. Taxonomy (GTDB): domain Bacteria; phylum Verrucomicrobiota; class Verrucomicrobiia; order Limisphaerales; family UBA8199; genus PALSA-1440. The sequence continues at coordinate 1,645 of CAIWJG010000657.1, forward strand.
ACCACCAAACCCGACGGCATGGGCGTCGGCCTGGCCATTTCGCGAACCATCATTGACGCGCACGGCGGGCACATCGGCGCCGAGAACAACCCGGACGGCGGCGCGACCTTCTGGTTCGAGCTGCCGGCGCTGTCGGAGAGTGGCCCCTCCGTTGCCCATGCCCACGTTGCGGACTTACCTCTATGAGCAATTCCTCCAATCCAGGCACCGTATATCTGGTGGACGACGACGTGTCGGTCCTGCGGGCCACTGGCCGTTTCTTGCGTCTCAGCGGCTTCCACGTGCGCGAGTTCTATTCGCCGCTGGACTTTCTGGCCGAGCTGCTGCCCGACGAGCCCGGCTGTGTGGTGTTGGATTTGCAGATGCCGGAGCTCTCGGGGCCGGAGGTGCAAGACCGCTTGCGCCGCATGGCCGTCACCCTGCCCATCATCTTCCTCACCGGCCACGGCACCATTCCCGCCAGCGTCCGGGCGATGCGCCTTGGGGCCGAGGATTTCCTGACCAAGACCGTGCCCGGGGAGCAGCTCCTGGAGGTCATCCAGCGGGCCGTCGCCCGGCACGCCGCCCAACAAAACCAACGCCGCGAGCTGGTGGCCCTCCAGGCCCGGTTCGCCCGGCTCTCGCCCAAAGAACGCCGGGTGCTCACGTCGGTGCTCGCCGGCCAGTTGAACAAGGTGATCGCCCTCGACCTCGGCCTGGACGAACGCACCATCAAGCGCCACCGCGCCAGTTGCATGACCAAGCTGGGCGCGCAATCTCTTCCCGACCTTGTCCGCCTGGCCCAGGTCGCGGGCTTTCGCGACCAGCCCCCGCCCTAAGGGTGAATGCAGAAGGAAGAAGGAAGAATGCAGAATGGGGAATAGCTCCCGTTCAGCCGGCGGTCAGTTCCCTCTTTTAGCATTCAGCCTTTAGCCTTTAGCCTTTCCGGGGAATGGCTCCCGTTGAGCCGACGGTTTTCATTCTGCATTCCCTGGCCCGTGAAGTCATTGCGTCTTACGCGCGCGCGCAAGAGCGACCCCATACCTTACAATTCCCCCCCCGCACCCTAACGACTTTAGCAACCGTCCCGGATTCGTCTCACGGCACTGCCATTGCTCCCTGACCGATGGAGTCTGTTTCATTACGAAACAGGGTCAACGGATGGGTTGCTACGAGCTCGACGACCGAGCGGCGCAACGGAGCTTACTGAAGCAAGTCTATCGGGCGTGCCAGGCCATCCAGGCCCAGCTTTGGGAGCGGATTGGTCCTCGTTACCCAAACCATGCCAAAGAAGGGCGCAAACTCATCGCCGCGGCGCTCCGTGCGCCAGGTTCGATGCGCCTACAACCGGGTCAGATTGGGGTCGAGTTGGCTCCGCA
>CAIWJG010000658.1 GCA_903912925.1 uncultured Verrucomicrobia subdivision 3 bacterium
AGAACGTCGTGAGACAGTTCGGTCCTTATCCACTGTGGGCGCAGGAAACTTGAGGGGTTCTAACCTTAGTACGAGAGGACCGGGTTAGACGCACTTCTGGTGTGGCAATTGTTCCGTCAGGGGCATCGTTGCGTAGCCATGTGCGGAAGAGATAAGCGCTGAAAGCATCTAAGTGCCAAGCTCCTCCCAAGATAATGTTTCCCGGACCGCAAGGTCCCTAAAGACCCCCGGAAGACTACCGGGTTGATAGGTTAGGCGTGCAAGCGAAGTAATTCGTTTAGCGGACTAATACTAATCGGTCGTGCGGCTTGATCGCTTTTTTCTCCTTCACTGGAGAGAATGCGATTTAACTCGCGAACTATAGTTCCTTAATTTCTTCTATGTGCAGTTTTCAGAGAACAAGCTCTTTGAATGTTAAAACCTTTAAGTGGCCGAGGCATAGCGCCTCGTATCCCGTGGTTTTGACTAGTATTTCTTGGTGGCTATGAAGCTGTGGTCCGACCCGTTCCCATTCCGAACACGGCCGTCAAACACAGTCTTGCCGATGGTAGTGGTTCTATAGGCTCCGCGAGAGTAGGTTGCCGCCAGTTCTTCTTAGAAAGGCCGAAACAAGTGTTTCGGCCTTTTTATTGCACACAGCGAATTGGCTATTGCGCTGTGGTCCTGCTCTGGTGAGCCAGCGCCCGCAGAATTCCATCCAGCACTTCATCCAAGCGCTTCCCGACGTCCTCCGCCAGGAAGCGCAGCACGAAGTATCCTCGCTCCTGCAACGCAACATCCTTCCGCCGATCACGGCGGTAGGCCTCGGTATCGGCCAGGTGTTGTGCGCCGTCCAACTCAATCACGAGCCGGGCTGATTCGCAGAGGAAGTCCACTTCCATCCTTCCTTTCGCATCGAAAGGGATCGGGAGATCCACATTGAGCTGGAAGCGGCCGGCAGTCGCCTCGAGCGTTTGCAGGCGCCGGAAGAGGAATGCTTCCGTGGCGCTTCGAGCCCGGGCCACGCCTTCCGCTCCGGGTTTAGGTGCTTGGGCCGCATGTGTGAACAGGTCTGCCAGCGGGACATCCACGCCATCGCATACCAACCGCCGGACACTCGCGGCATATTCGCGTTTCCACTCCGGGTCGATTGGCAGGGGCACCTCGGCAGGCCAGCCGGGAACCGCGCTGCCCGGGAGCAATAGCGAATATCCCGCTGCTTCGTAACCCTCGCACCGCCGGTCGAACATTCGTGATAGCATCGGCACGTCGAGATCGGCGTAGTCATAGACCTGCACTTCACGCTTGCCTGCGTGCAGGCGGTGGAGGCGGCCCACATACTGCGCGATGGTCCCGCGCCAAGATACGGGCAACGTGAGGAACAGCGTGTCCAGCCGTGGCTCGTCGAAGCCCTCGCCGATGTAACCGCCCGTGGCCAGTAATACACACCCCTGGTCGCTGGGCGCTTGCGCCAGCGAGGCTACAGCGGCCTGAAGCTGCGTCCGGCCCATGCCTCCCTGAAGGATGATCACGTGCGGAATGGCTGACAGCATCGTTGCCAGCAGGTGCAAGTGCTCGGTGCGTTCAGTTAGGACCAGTGGGAAACGGCCGGCTTGCACTGCCGCGATCACGTCCCGGCAAATCATTTCATTTCGGCGTGAATCCTGGGTCAACGCCTCGTAGAGCCGCTGGAACTCGACTCGCGAGTCTGCGGCTGCGGCGGCCGTCGAGCGGAAGCCCGTAGGCCGGACCAGAACGTGATGTGCGAAGGGTCGGGCCGCCGCCTGTTGCCGGGCGTTGACACGATAGCGCACCGGGCCACACTGCATGAAGATGATCGGGTGATGGCCGTCCTTGCGGGTAATTGAGGCGGAGAGGCCAGTGATGAAGCGCGCCTTGGCGCGGCAGGCGACCAACTCAAAACTGCGCGCCGGGAGATGGTGGCATTCGTCCACTATCACGTGGCCGTAGGATCCCATGCAATCAAGCACGACCCCCTTGCGTACCAGGCTTTGCATCAGCGCCACATCAATCCCGCCGGTGAGTGTTTTCCGGCCGCCACCAAGCCTGCCGATGGACTTCGCCGGCACGCCGAGAAACGAGGACAGGCGTTCGACCCATTGTTCAAGCAGTTGCTGGCGGTGCATCAGCACCAGCGTGTTGACACCGCGTCGGGCGATGAGCCACGCCGCCACGACGGTTTTGCCGAACGCCGTCGTGGCCGCCAGAACACCAATGTCATGGGCCGCCAGGGCGTTCGCGGCCAACTGCTGCTCGGGCCGAAGTTCCCCTTGGAAGCGCACATCAATCGGCGTCCCGCCAAACCGCTCATCGCGCAATGCCGGCTTGATGCCCAGAGATGTGAGCATGTCCTGCGTCTCTGCAAGGCAGCCGCGCGGCAGTGCCAGGTGCTTGGGACCATCCTCCGCGCAATGAATGATGCGTGGTTTGCCAAAGGTGGGCAGCCGCATTGCTTGCGCCCGGTAGAAGTCGGGATTCTGGAAGGCAGCTAATCGCAGCAAACGGTTGCGCAGTCCAGGCGGGAGATGCTCCTTGGCAATGTAGATTTGGTCGCCGAGCACCAGTTCAACATCTTCGGGCAGGGCTCCTACGATGGGTGGCTCCTTCCGCCGACGCGACGGTGGAGCCGCCCACGGAAGGTCGTCGTCGTCCTCTTCGAACGCCAACCGCACGCCGGTGATGCGCCCGCGGCGTTCGGCGTCGCGCGCCAGGGTCTCAGCTTGTGCGCGCTTGACCTTTAGCACCGAGGACAAAAACGCCCATTGGTCGTCATAGGGCTGGAACTGCTCGTCCAGAAAGATGCTATTGCCGGCTGCCCGGGGCTTCTTCTGCATCGGCAGTGCGATCAAATTGCCGAAGCCGCCTTTTGGGAGGGTATCCTGGTTGGGGAAAAGACGGTCATAAGAAGCCAGGCCGATTTCCGGTCGGCCTTCCATGGTTTCAGTCAGAATATGTGAACCCAAATTCCTGGCCATGCTGGCGGGAATCGCCTCGGCGAAGAACAGCCACAGGTGGCCGCCCTTGCCTGAGCGCGAGCGCTCCAAAGCAACAGGCACCGCAAGCCGTTGACACGTCTCCCACAACGCCCCGGCATCCTTTTGCCATCCATCGTCATCGAGATCGAGTGCCAGCAGGTAACAGGTTTCGTCGGCGAGCAGGGGATACAGGCCCATGACGAACTCACGTCCCATGTCGTCAATGCCGGAGAGGTGGTGCCGGACGACATCGTCTGTGATCGGCAGCAAGCGCCGGTTCGCGCAAACCTGGCATTTGATACGGGGTTTGTCGCACACGCCGCGGACCCATTCGTTGGCACAAGCCGGCTGGTAGCCTGACCGGCCGGTCTTTCGGCTCTCGAACCGGCGGGGATAAACATCTTCGCGCCCTCGGAACAAAGTGCGAAACAAGCCAATCTTGGCAGCGGAAGGGGATTGATTCGTGACCAAGCCCTGCCCGTCCGCCTGGCAGGCTGCTGCGCCTGACCGAGGGTCTTCTGGCGATGCACTCACGAATGCAGGCTAACCGGGTTCTGCAACCCTGTCGATCTCGGCGCACGTTTCGCCAGATGGGGACGCCGGGGTGAGGGCACCCGGCCTACAAGAGGGCGGTTTTGCGGGGGATGTAGGCCGGGTGCCCTCACTCGGCGGGGGATGCCATGGCCATATTGAGAATTGTTGCCGCTTCGCTGGTCCCCCTGCGTCGGGATTGTCCGGAGCAGGATTCTGTGGAAATACGGAGTGGCAGCCGCGG
>CAIWJG010000659.1 GCA_903912925.1 uncultured Verrucomicrobia subdivision 3 bacterium
AGGAGAGACTTCTCGGTCTCGCTGAGTTGGATACTGTAGGGGCTAATTCGAGGCATTGACTCGCTCATATGAGCGAGGGAAGCCTGGCAAATTGCCGCCGGAATGGCAACAATAATACGTCCTCGTACTTAGTGCCATGGGCACTTAGCGGCAGACCCTCAGCCGCATGTTCAGCAAATCAGGTAGGGCGCCGCCCTACCTGCCAGGCACCCGTAGAACCTTGCACGACTGCCGAATAGCGGTCTTCAATGACAAATCCGCTCCCGGCGGGACGTCGAAGGAAGTCCGGAAACCCAGGGCGTCCCGCCCAATCACCGGCTGGATCATCCAGCCTTTCTTCCCAGTGCGGCGGATGCAGTCGGCGGTCTTTTGCTGATAGCCGGGTTTGTCCATGCGCATGATCCACAGGCGGTGCTCGCTGAACGAGAGCATGGCGTGGTCGCCTGGGCTGTCCCCAGCGGCAAAATATGGGTGCCTGCCAACCGCGTCCCAAATGCAGCCGACCTTCCCGGCATACGTGGAAACGGGATACTGCAACCGGCTGGTCAGTTGGAACGAGCGCAGCGTGCGTTCCTCCAGTGCTGCGTATGCCGGGTTCTCGCGGACAAGGAGAGCGTCTTTGTAGAGGCCGCCGGCGGTATCCTGTAGGAGAGCAGATATCCCCACAACGTGATCGGCCGGAATGCCGCTGGCGGCGCCATGCGCTTCGAGCAGAGGGTTGAGCGCCTTGGTAACCATCCAGCGCACGCTCCAGACGTTGCTGGCGGAAATGACCCACACGTCGAATTCGTGCCGCCGCAACTCGCCGATCAGTTCCACCATCGCGGGGTAGAAGAATGGGGCGGGGAAACTGGTCTTCCCGGCGGTGACCTCGATCATGCGCGGCTGCATCGGCTCGCCGAAGCCAAACGCCTTCTGCGTGGCCTGGACCACATCCCACGGGCTAAGTCCCTCCATGATTTCAACCACCCAGGCGTAGCCGTTGGCCAATGCTGTCGGATCAGCCGCACCGTGAACGGTGGGAGCCAGGTACGCCTCATAGTACGACGTGAGATCAGGCCCGGAATCCAGCGAGACCTCGGGAGCCCCCGGCAGGCGGAACGATGGACTCAACGTTCGCGCAATCCGGCTGACCCGCAACACGCCTTTCTTGACCAGCATCGCCAGTGTGGCCTCACCGATATCTCCCCAGACGATCGTGTTGTCGAAATCCAGCGTGACGGGCAAGCCCTTCCCTGCCCCGCGGCGAATGAGGTCGGTCAGCGCCTTGCGAGTCTCGTCCCGCCAACCTGGCGCCTGCAAGAGGGCCTTCGCGGCTTTCCGTGATCGCAGCGCTCCCGACTTGGGTGCTGGGCTCATTTTCGGACTAAGACCTGACGTCGTCATCTTCACCATGTCCCTTCCTCGCTTTGAAGCGGTATGTGTTTAGCGGAGCGCGGACATTCCTGTCCAATGCCGCTAGGATTTACTCCCAGAAAAGCCCAGCAAAACCAGGCCAAGTCATAGGTTCCAGTGGCGGCGTGAGGGCGTAGGAGCGTCGGACCGCCGGCAGTCTTCAGGCCAACGGCCTGTTTCATACCAGCCCAGGGCAACGCCC
>CAIWJG010000660.1 GCA_903912925.1 uncultured Verrucomicrobia subdivision 3 bacterium
GGCCATAATGAGAATTGCTGCTCATGCGCTGACCTCTGTTGCCAAAATCTCCTTCTGGACGTATGTTTTGAACTCCTCCGCCGTGGTGAAGCAACGAAAACCAGCGCGGCTTGCTAGTGTGAGCGTGTCAGTGCTTTCGTTGAGCAGCACCGCCACCGGTTGGCTTAGCTCCTCTTGAACCCCGTTCGGCCACGCGAGATCAAATACCGCCTGCTGTTCACCCGTTTCCACATCGGCATAGTCGTAGGAGATCGTTCCGCGTGGCAACCCCTGTGCTTCGACCCAGTCGTTGAGAGCCAGCAGTTCTTCTTCCTCGGCCTCGCCAGTAATGCCGCCCACGACAGCCACGGTGGGAGTAACCTCCGCAGCCTTGGCCGCTCCTTCAAGCCAACGGGTCTCTCCGTGCAGGAGGTCGGCCAGGCGCTTGTTCGTTTCTGCGGCCAGCAATTCACGGCGGGCTTCCAGAAAGGCGCGGTAGTTCTCCATCTTCCAGAGCGAGGGGTCGATCGGAATCCACTGTGAGGCGAGCGCGCCGGGATGCTTGGCCTCAATCTCCGCAAAGTAGTCCTCCGGCAGCCGGTCGCTGATCTGTAGATTGGTGTCCTTGGTGAGGAAACAGAAATTTCCCAATGCGTTCACCTCGGGCCGCTTGAACTTCCGCTTGTAGAGTTGCGCCTTCGGAAAGATGTGATGCACCTCCAACTTGTTCATCTTGCCGAGTAGGCTGCTCTTGAGCGCCAGCCCCGTGCCCCAGTCCCGCGCCTCGCCCATGCGGGTCAGCAAATACAACACCGGATAGAACCGCGCGCCAAGACTCCAGCCCGTGAAATGACCCGGCTCGGCCCGCAACACGCCGTGCCACAGGCGGAGTTGTTCTAGGAGCTTCTCCAGCCCACCATCCTTCCCTTCAAGGGCAGCGAGGTCCTGGTCAATATACGACTCGGTCGAACCGGAGAAACGCCCCCACATGCCAGCCTGCACAAACCAAAACAGCAGCTTGTCCCGCTCCTTGGCGTCGAGCGAACCCGACCGCTGGTCGAGATAACGGACCATGACCGGAATTGCGAAACGACCGAAAAGCACTTGGTCGTGGTCCAACCCCAGGCGTCCGCCGATCAGGTTAAGGCAGGTCTCGATCCGGCTTACCGCGCGATCCAGGCCGTCCTGAACTTCCTCCGCGCTCTTGTCATGGAGGAAGCTGAACTTCGCTTCGCCCGTGAGCGCCGTGTTCACCGACCGCAACAACCAGTCGAGGTTGAAGTGATACCCGTTGGCCGACCAGACCTTGATGGACTGCTTCATCTTGTCCCGCGCCTGGGGCCAGTCAGCGCAAATCTTGGCCAGCGCCAGGTCGCCTTTGGAAAGCTTCGTGCCCCCGCTGTTCACTTGGTTGAAGATGTCGACCACCACGTCCAGCGTCTTGTCCGTCCCGGTCACCTCCTCGATATGCAGGTCAATGTCCACAATGCCGAGCAGGCAGCCCAAACGGCCGAAGTAGTCGCCTAGCTTCCCCGCCAGCGCGGGCTGTTGGCTCAGACGTGCGACAAACTCGCCCAAGCCGGCGTTCCCCCGCTTCATCAGGTCAGTAACATCGATCCACAAGGGATCACCCTGCATTTTCAACGGCTGGTAGAACGCGAACGTCTCGGTTTCGAGGTGGAAGCGCAGCCCCGTGAAGGCGCTGGCGTTGCCGTCGAAGAATTTTGGAGGGTTGCCGCGCACCACGCCGTAGAGCGAGGTCATGCGCTGCTGACCGTCCAGGAGCAGTTTCACAACGCCCGCCGCTAGCGCGCCTTCGCCGCGGTGAATCGCTGTCTTCGACTCCGTAGCCCAGACCAGCAGCATGCCCACTGGATGTCGCCGGTAAAGCGAGCCGAACAAGCCGCGCACCTGGTCGCGATTCCACACGTAGCCCCGCTGAAACTCAGGCAACGCCATGTGCCCGCTGTCAATGTGGTCGAGGATGGTCGAGATTCTCATGGTTGATTGATTTTGATATATGGGTCTTGCGGAACGCGGACGCGGCCGGCGAGCAGGTCGGTCATCAGGCCGGATTTCAGTTGGTGGAGTTTGGCCAACTCAGCCGCTTCGCGCTCAATAGCACTGTCAGCATCCTCAAGCACTCGTGCAATTGCCACCTGTTCAGCGCGAGGTGGACAAGGAACAGGCATGTCGAAAATCATGTTCATGCGCACAGAGTCCACCGAGTTCTTGGCGCTCATGCCTGCCACGCGCCGACCAAAGTTCTCTTTGAAGTAGTAGTAGAGGAATCGTCCGTGCGTGTGGGCAGGAAAACTGTGAATGCAATAAACCCTCTGGTGGCAGTCGAATTTGCCGGTGGCGTAGTGGACAACTTTCCCGACTCCTACTCCATCGCCGGCTGTGAGAATCGCCTCACAGTCGAACGAAAACGAGTTGATCCGCTCGATGACACGACGCGGGAAGTCATTGTGTCCCGAAGGGGATACCTGCAGACCGACTGGTAGCTGTGCATTTGTGCCGCCCATGAAGAAAAGTTGAACAATGGTGCGCTGAAGCGGGGAAAGGGGAAAGTTCAGATGGGAAAAGCAGAAAGTTGTTCTCTGAAACCGGCGGACGGAGGAGTGCGCGATCGAGTGGTCTTCCAACCGGCCCGCTCGTCGGCAAGGCGTCAACACGGCGTCATATCGTAGATTGGTCCGGCCTGCCCTGCGAGGGGCACTTTTGGGAAGGGAAATCGGGATCAGCAAAAGCATACTACCTGTGGTGGTTGAGCGCTTTCGAAGTACCCCGCATATGGCGCTTTCTGGAGCATTTTTGGCGGAAGGTGCCTGAGAATGCATCGGTTGGCCTCGTCGGTGGGTTTGGGGCCAACAGTGCGGTTGGGACCTAGGAAGAATCTGTGGTTTTCCGGCGTAACACCAGAGCCTTGACAGTGTTACGCGATTTGGGTTAGGTAGTCACTCAAGTTACAGGGTTTGAGTTTCCACTCGAGTTGGCGGGACAAAAGGTGGCCTGCCCGACCTGCGGCAGCCAAACGCTCATCCGCAGCCTTGAGCCGCCGCGGATAAAGATCCCGGCGCAGCGGCTGCCCACCGCCAGCCACCGGGAAGCAGGCATGGCCGGCATCGCCCCGGTGTCGCGCAAGATCCTTGATAACGATTTCACTGGAATATCTCTGGCCTTTGCGCGTTATTGCCGTCATCAACGACCCGCGGATGGCCGAGAAGAGCCTGCGCCACCGTAAAGGCGGACGCGCTAAAGATTACATTCTTATCAGACCTATCAGTTAAATGATTTGTTGCGCGGTGTTGGCGGGTGTGTCATTTTAAGCTATCATCGGTATCGGCGATCTGCCGTAAGGCAAATGCTGACACCGGGGAACTAGATAAAACAAACAACAAATTCCGCAAAACATACCGCTTATGAAAAAGACAAAACTGATCTTGGCAATTGCGCTGCTGGGCCTGTTTGGCAGCGCTTATTACGCTGCGGCCATTGGCACGGCGTTCACCTACCAAGGCCGGCTGGTGGATAATGGCAGTCCAGCCAGCGGCAACTACGACATGCGCTTCACCGTCTGGGATTCCGCCGTGGGAGGTCTGCAAGTTGGCGGGGCGGTAGTGATCGCCCCGGTGACTGTGAGCGGCGGTTTGTTCACCGTTCCGCTGGATTTTGGGCCGGGCATCTTTACCTGTCCGGATCGCTGGTTGCAGATTGAATCCCGCGTGTTCGGTGGCCTCACTTACAGCCTGATCACCCCGCGTCAGAAGCTCACCCCGACGCCCTACGCCATCACGGCGGGTAGTGTTTGCGCCACCCCCGGAGCGGTGCAAGATGTGAGCTTGACCGCGAACGTGGCGCTGCTGAATCGCAACCCCCAGACATTCACGGGCGCCAACACTTTCGACCGGAACGCCCTCACCCCTGGGCCGGGGCTGATCGTGACGGGCAATTCGGCCCTAAACCTGACCAAGTTCACGGGGCTTGGCTTTCAGTATTACGACTCGGGAGAGGGAGCGATCATGTCCTCCTACGACGATGGGTACGGATACTTGACGTTTTACACCAAAATGGGATACGGAGAACCGCTCAGGCAACAAATGCTTATCAGCAAATACGGTGATGTAGTGATTGACCAAGGCGCCCTCAATAACGGTTTCCTGAATAATAGCACGTTGGGCGGTGCCGGCCTCAGCTTTGGCGCCGGCAGCGGCGAGGGAATTGCGTCCAAACGGACCGCCGGCGGCAACCAGTGGGGCTTGGATTTCTACGCGAACTTTGTCCCCCGGATGTCCATTGCCGAGGGTGGCAACGTCGGCATCGGGACCACCATCCCCACCGCCAAATTGCACGTTGCCGGCACGGCGGGCACGGATGGGATCAAGTTCCCCGACAATACGGTGCAACTCACCGCGCCTAAACCGGTGTTTAGCCACGGCTCCGGCCAGAATCCGTGGAGCACCAACCGGTTCTTGGCCCCGTCGGTCATCGTTACCGTGACCAGTCCGTCGCAACAAGTCCTCGTCACCTCCCACAAAGCTATGGGCAGCGTTCCTGGAGCACAGGCCCTGAATCTCTACATCGGTTACCGGACCTCTGGCGTCGCCGCTGCGCCGTTAACCGTGGGTGGGGGCATTTTCGACAACAAGGTCGCGGCGAACATGCGCGTGATCATGGGCATGAGCGGGGTCATCACAGACCTCGCGCCGGGGAATTACGAGGTTGGTCTGGTTGGCAGTTCCTCGGATTACGTCAACTGGAACTCCAATGAATGGGGCTACACCACAGCCACGGTATATTGAGGGGGAGTCAACCCCTTGGAACCTCATGAAAGCATTGGCAAGCTTATGAAAACGAAATTGGATATGCGAACACCCTGCCGGCATTTTGCCCGGTGGCTATCATTGCCCCTCCTCGCTGGCAGCCTAACCGCTTTCGCGCCACCCTACACCATTGACTGGTGGACCGTTGACGGCGGTGGCGGAGACGGCACCGGAGGCACCTTCATCGTGAGCGGTACCGTCGGCCAGCCGGATGCGGGTATCCTGGACGATGGCGTGTTGGATGGAGGCTTCTGGGCACTGATCGGTCCCGTGCCGGTCGAACTCACCATCACGCGAGTCGGTGCCAACGTCTTCATCTCCTGGCCGTCTCCTTCAACCGGGTTCAGGCTGCAAGTGTGCACGAACCTGGCCATCGGCAATTGGACCTACTATGTCGGCCCGCCGAACGAGCAGGACAACGGCACCATCCGGAGCTTGACGTTGCCACCATCCGGGGCGCCGCATTATTACCGGTTGAGAAATCCCTAATTGTGGGATAATTAAGCGCTGTCTTGGGTGCTGCGTGCTGAAGGCTTGCGGCGGGGGTGGCTCGTCCGAATGCAGAATTCAGAGTATTGGCCTTACTGAAAAGGCCGTAGCATAGACTACAGCATCGGAAAAAGAATAGCCGCGAAGAGACGCAAAAGGCGCATAAAAGCAATAGCTTTTGAGCTTCTTGCGCCTTTTCGCGGCTATTCCATTGTATTCCATCCTGCGGACTCCTCTGTATCAGCAATTCTCATTAGGGGCAAAAGTCAGGGGAAACCGTTGAAACGGTTGGAACGCAGCGGGGGCGTGGTTCACCCAACTGAAGTTGGGCGTTAATGGAGGAAGACTCGGACTACGGATTTCGGATTCGGGAAGCGGGCTTAACGCAGAGACGCAGAGGAACGCGGAGAAACGCAGAGACA
>CAIWJG010000661.1 GCA_903912925.1 uncultured Verrucomicrobia subdivision 3 bacterium
CGGGCAGCAATTCCCTCACGCCTGAGGTGTGCCCGCAGGGGTAGGCCCGTAGCGCGTGCCCGGGACAGCCCCAGGACGAAACGACGGCCAAAAGTGGGTCAACCCCCTCTCTCAGCTCCCAAACGGCACAACCCCGACCCTCCACGGACTACACTTTAGAATCTTTACCCGCCTCCTCGCCCCATCCACCAAGCAAATCCCAACCGCACCAGCTATCGAGCACTGCCAAAATGAGAACTGCTGTTTGAAGTCGCATTGGGGTGGCTTGGAGCGGCTTCTGCCGTGGCTATCCCCTGAGGCAACCCAAATTCCTCAGTTGTGCATCAGCGCAACGGAGTTGCTCTGCTGCTCTACCGGCCCGTTCGGGTCTGTGACTTCGGAATACCCATCGCGCGGCACTGCTCGGCGGCTTACCGCTGGCCAAAGATCGAAAACGACGGTGTTGGGCCGCGCCGGCTCTGTCGCCAGCGCTTGAAGTTGATCGCGGTGGGGTCGAGGTAAACCGAGCCATCCCGTAACTTCGTCGTGCCGATCAAGGTTGTGTTGTACGTCTCAGTTCGACGACTGCCGGTATCAGCGTTGACCTTGCTGCCCACGTACACCCAATCTGGCTCCGGTTGGGTGTGGCCGTTGAGCACGGCCAGCATGACATGCACGAAGCGGATATTGCCCGTCTTTTGATCAATCGCGAAGCACGCCACCAGATGCCAACCGGAGTGTCCGTTGTGGCTTTCCCCACCCTTGCCGATTTGAATGGTGGACTTGACCTCCAAACCAGCGGGTTTGCCCTTCTCGACAACCTTGGGATTGATCAGGTCTGGGTATGCCTGGTCGGAATTGTGTTTGAACGGCGAATTCCCGTCAATCGCGTCACAGAAGATGTTGGAGACCAGACCACTGAAGTTGTTACCCTGAATGTATTCCGGCAATGGCTTCCCGCCGCTGGTCACCAGGTTCGCGTTAATCAGCGAGACAATCCGCTGGGCCTCATTCATCGCACGTGCCAGATGAGCGGCCTTGAGGCCTGGGGGAAGCGGCACTTGTGGGCGAAAATAGTCGGGGTTGGCTTCGACCAGCGCGGTGGCCGATGGACTGGCGAACGCGCCCGCCACAAGTTGTGGCAGCAAGCAATCCAGCCCTTTGCCCAACGATTCGAGAATGCCGATGGAGAAATTCTCGCGCCCGTTTTCCAGACCGGACAAGTACTGGTAGGTGATGCCCGTACGCGCGGCCAGTTCATCCTGCGTCAGATGTTTCTGCTCGCGCAGACGGCGCACGAAACTCCCAATGATCGTCTTGGCATCCATTTCAACTGTAGTTGGTAGCAAAAACGGGCTTGCTTGTCTTTCGACTATAGTTGAAACTTGCCATGCGATGCAGAAGCACCAGATACGCCAGGCAGATTGTTTTGACTGGCTGCGCGCCTGTCCGCCGCAGACCATTCACGCGGTCTGCACCGACCCGCCTTACGGCCTGATCGAATTCTCCGAAAAGGAGCTATCCAAGCTGCGCAACGGACGAGGCGGCGTGTGGCGTCTGCCGCCCACCATCGGCGGACACAAGCGCGATCCCCTGCCTCGATTCACTATCCTGACGGACCAGGAAAAGCTGAACCTCCGAGCGTTCTTCTGCGATTGGGGCAGGCTGCTCCTCGACGCGCTCGTTCCGGGCGCTCAGGTTTGTGTCGCCGGCCATCCCATCCTCCAACATCTCGTCCAGGGCGCGATGGCCGAAGTCGGCTACGAGGTGCGCCCGGCCATCATGCGGCTATACTACGGCTTCCGTGGCGGCGACCGGCCCAAGAATGCCGAGAAGGAATTCCCGGAAGTTTGCGTCACGCCCAAGGGCGCTTACGAACCGTGGATGCTCTTCCGCAAGCCGCTCGGCGAAAAGACTGTGGCCGATAACCTCCGAAAGTGGAAGACGGGTGGCTTGCGGCGTCTGTCCCTGGATAAACCGTTCCCGGAAGTCATCCCCAGTGGGCGCACTCCGAGACGTGAAACGGCCATTTCCGATCACCCGTGCCTGAAGCCCCAACATTTCATGCGCATCATCGTCCGGGCGCTGCTGCCCCTGCGCGAGGGCACCGTGCTCGACCCGTTCATGGGTTCCGGCTCAACCATTGCCGCCGCCGAAGCCGTCGGCTACCGGTCCATCGGGATCGAAATTGACAAAGACTACTTCCACCTCGCGGAGGCATCCATCCCGAAGCTTGCCGGGCTCTATCCGACCTTCGCTGGCGACGCGCTTAGATTCGATTCGAGCGATTATCCGCAAGAAGCCGTCGAGGAGGGCCAGCTCACAATGGCCTTGGCCGAATCGGCCGGGCGCTACCGCACGCGGAAAAGCTGACCACAGCCTTACCATCCGCTGGCGGGAGGCACTCCTCAGGGCATTGCCAAGCATGAGCGTAACCAGAAACCGGTGTCGCACATCTGCACCCTCACTACGTCATTGCTCCGATGCCCTTGGGGTGCCTATCCCTTGGCTAGTACATGGCTTTGATGTGGCTTTGTCCAGCCGGGGCTGTCCCGAAGGGATTGTGTCATTCAGCCCAGCGTTGGACCGCCAGGGAAAAAGGGGAGGAGGTCCCACGCTGGGGAAAACACCGAGGAATCCCCTCAACCCTGAAAGCGGTTGGATCCTCTCCCGCCCCTCAGCCTTCCACCCTCCGCAGTGCCGCTACGGAGGACGGGGCAACTGTCAACCCCTTGCCGCGTCCCTTGCCGCGCCAAAGCGAAGCAACGGCGGGTCATGCCCTCAAGAGCCTTGTTGAGTCTAAAGCTGGGCGGCGGTGCCGCACAGACAGCATGGTCGGCGCCCGGCCAATGCGCTAGCGCCGTGGACAAAGACGGAGCGCTGGCTACCAAGCCGGCTTGGTAGCCAGCGCTCCGCTCACAGTGAGCCGGACTGGCCTTGATCACGACGTGCGGACAGACGCGCCCGCCCGCCTGCACAAGCCGCGAAACGGCCCGGGGCCGCCCCACCTCAAACGCCGCAGCGCGCGGGACAGTGAGGGATGTTTTTAACGCGAGCGTTCAGCGGCCAGCGCAAGCGGTCCGCTGGAGCGGTTAGCGGGCAGGGTTAATTCCTCGCAGGCGCGGGGCATACTTCGCAAGTTCCGCTTTTAGCCATTCTCCGTCACGAAGCAGCAGCCGGGGCATTGCGGTCTGCCTGAATACCTCGGCCTCCTTGGTGAACTTGCTCGACGTGATGATCCCGCCGTGGAGAATGCGGCCTGGTCGACTAGGCGCAATCGCCTCGGCAACCCCATAGATGCGCCTGACAAGCTCGACAGTCACAGGGCGACTTGCCTTATACCGTTTCACGTCGATGAGGAAGTCGTGCTCCGCTGAACTTGCAACGATGTCAATACCGCCGTCATTACCGCCGGGTACCCACAAGACAGAGTAGCCGAGCTTCTCCAAAAGCTCCGCGACGAGTTGCTCAAACTGATCGGGCGTCAGGCGCCAGATATCGTCAACGCTCCCAAGCTTCTCTAGCAGTTTGGCATTCACGTGAACCAAACGTGGCCCGATATGCTTCCACCACGCCCAATCTGCATATGCCTCGAACAGCCGTATTCTATAGGGGAGCCGGAACTCAAGTTCGGTCACCTTCACGGCTGGGCTTTCCCATTTGGAAAGGTACTGGGTATGTTCGTCCCCAGTGAACGTCTGAGGCAAGTTCTTGGTGTGAAACACAACCGGCATCGTTGGAAATTCAGGGCGGAGGTAATCGGTGAAGAAGCGATAGCCGTCATCATCGGATACGGACCTGTCCGGCCGGCGACGCAGAATATCTGTGACGACCGCGTCCACCCGGACGTGTTCGATCACTCGCTTAGCCTCGTCAGAGGAAGCAGCAACTCGTGGTGTTATCCCACCGACCTTGCGGAGCAAGGCCTCTCCCGCGGCCCGCTCTTGTGGGCTGTCATCGATCCAGAGGACGGTCTTCATCATCACCGCCGCTCGCTCAGAAGTATTGGGTGTCATATAGGTTTCGCCAGAGCCGTTCACGGCACATGTTGCAGGCGAACAAAACCGGCGCTATTCGTGATGAAAAGGTATTGCGAACTCGTCACGTCTGTCGGGGCGAACAACCCGTCAGCCCAGTTTTGCCACGGTCCGCCGAGGGCCGGCTTGAATTGAATCTGATAGTTGTTATAGGGCGCCAGGCGGGCGGCATCCACCCGCATCACCGGCAGCACCGTCGGTGACACCGCAGCAGCGGGCGGTTGCTCGATCTCAACCGTGGGCGTGTTCGTGTAACCGATGCCCGCGCTGGTGATGCCGATGCTCGTTACCACACCACCGGAGGTGTACGAAACCGCCGTGGCATTGGTGCCGCCACCGCCAACGATGCTGACAGCCGGGCTGGTGACGTAGCCGGAACCACCGCTGGTCACCATCGCGCCGACGCAAAACCCGTTGACCACCTGCGCTGTGGCAAACGCCTGGGCCGGCACTGGATTGAGCGCCAGCCGGTAATCTCCGCTGCTCGCCAGTCCTGCGACCATTTCCGTATAGGTGACCTCGGCGGCCGTGAAGCTGATCGGCTCGTTGGTCCAATACCACGCCACCGACCGCTGCAATTGATAGACACCGCCGACGGTTAAGTTGGAAAAGGTCAGGAACGACATGGGCGCAATGTCCAGAACCGGATTGAGAATAAACGGCGGGTCAATAACCACCAGGGGAGTGCGGGTGTAGCCGTAGCCGGCATTGCGCATGGTGATGGCCGTGATCATGCCATTGCTGACCACCGCGACCGCCTGTGCTCCGCTCCCGCCTCCGCCAATAAGCCGAACCAGCGGCGGGTTGGTGTAGCCGCTGCCGCCGTCAGTGATATTCACGGCCACCACGAAAACGTCGAACAACGTCGCCGTGCC
>CAIWJG010000662.1 GCA_903912925.1 uncultured Verrucomicrobia subdivision 3 bacterium
GCCCGCCGGCAGTCCCTCTTCCTGCGCCAGTCGCCGCGCCATGTTCTGGGCCTCCTCGGTGGAGACCTCGATTTGCTCCTGCACCAAGCCCGCGTCGAAAATCGGCGGCACCTCGGTTGAAAGGTAGTGTTTGGTGCCCTCGATGCCGTGGTAAGCAGCATCAGGTTGGACGGCAATCCGTCGGATACCAGGATTGAGTTCCTTTAGCCGTCGGCTCACGCCTGTGAACGTCCCGCTGGTACCCATGATGGCGACGAAATGCGTGATGCGTCCGTCCGTCTGCCTCCAGATTTCAGGTGCGGTGCTCTCGTAATGCGCTTTCCAATTCATTGGGTTGCTGTATTGGTCGAGAAAAACATAGCGATCCGGCTGCTCTTCTGCCATCTGCCGGGCGACCGTCCGCGCTCCGTCGCTCCCTTCCAGCGCGTCGGTCAGAATGAGTTCCGCGCCCAGCAGGTAAAGCAACTGTTTGCGCGCCGGGCTTGCATTCGACGGCATAGTCAAGGTCACCTGGTGACCGCGCGCAGCCGCGAGTTGCGCCAGGGCAATGCCGGTGTTGCCGCTCGTGGAGTCGAGCAGCCGACGCCTCCCGTCCAGCAGCAGTCCCCGGTCCTCCGCGTCGCGGATCATCCAGAGTGCCGGGCGGTCCTTGACTGACCCAGCCGGGTTCATCCACTCACACTTGACGTGGACTTCGACGGGCCCCTGCGCGATGCGTCGAAGCCGAACGAGCGGCGTGCCGCCCACTCCGTGGCTCTGATCGGAAGGAGACTCCGATTTTGCTCTCATGAAGGTGATGGGCACGTTTGTATGCTGCCTGGTACCGGGGCTGCTCGATGCTCGAGCGTAAGCAGAGGGCTCATGGGATCGTCAGAGGTCAGGCTTGGACCTGCTTGCGGGCTTCGTCTGCCAGTGGGGTGCTGAGGTAGCGCTCGCCGGTGCTGCAGCCGATGGTGACGATGAGCTTCCCTTTGTTTTCGGGGCGCCGGGCGGCCTGGATCGCAGCCCAGACGTTGGCGCCCGTCGAGATGCCCGCCAGGATGCCTTCCTCGAGCGCCAGCCGCCGGGCCGTGGCAAAGGCATCCTCATTGCTGACAGTGATAACCTCATCCACGATCTGGAGGTTGAGGTTCCGGGGGACAAAGCCGGCACCGGTGCCTTGAATCTTGTGCGGGCCGGGCTTGAGGGGCTCACCGTTCCGGGTCTGCGTGATCACTGGCGAGCCCGTTGGCTCCACGGCAATGGAGTAGAAGGATTTCTTGCGGGACTTGATGACCTCGCTCACGCCGGTGATGGTGCCGCCAGTTCCGACGGCGGAAACGAGGATGTCGGCCTTACCGTCGGTATCCTGCCAGATCTCCTCGGCGGTGGTCTGGCGGTGGATTTCGGGGTTGGCCGGATTCTCAAACTGCTGAGGGACCCAGGAGTCGGGGATCTCTTTGTTCAGCTCAGCGGCTCTCCGGATGGCGCCCTTCATCCCTTCCGGCCCAGGCGTGAGCACCAGCTTGGCACCCAGCAGGGCGAGCAAAACGCGCCGTTCCTGGCTCATGGTCTCCGGCATCGTGAGGATGAGCTTGTAGCCTTTGGCGGCCGCCACGAAGGCGAGCGCAATGCCGGTGTTGCCCGAGGTGGGCTCGATAATGGTGGTTTTGGGGGTCAGGGTGCCGTTGCGCTCCGCAGCGTCGATCATGGCGTAGCCGATCCGGTCCTTGACGCTGCCGAGCGGGTTGAAGAACTCACCCTTGAGCGCAATGGTCGCCTCGGCGCCATCGGTGATGCGGTTCAGTTTGATCAGTGGGGTTCGGCCCACGGTGCTGATGATGTCTTTATGTATTGGCATGGTTGCTTTCGTTGGTTGGTTTGACTTACAGATCCTGAGCGTAAGCAATGAATTGCCTATATTCGTCCAGAATCGTCCGCAGGGCAACCGCCAGGGCGGCCTCCTGCAAATATTGTGGCGCTTGGTGGGGCGTCTCGAGCGTGACTTCAAAGGGGCGGGGCCTCATCCCGGGCGGCGTGCGGAGCACTCCCTCGTAGCCCTCGCGAATGATTCCGTCGCGGGCGCGAAAGCCATCAATGGTGCCGTTTTGATTCAGCGGCAGAAACTCGCCGGCCGCCGCCAGGGCCGGCCCCAGCAGATACCGAGTATGCAGTGCTCCGTGCGCATATCCATAGACGCCCTCGCTCGTGTCGTCGGTGTGCAGCGAGATGGTGCCGTTGAAGGCGTGCGAGGACAGCTCCGATTCCAGCAGCCGCACTTCAGGTTGGCTGGAGTTGCGCCAGAACTCCCGGTTCAGGTCTTTTCCGTTGCGGTTGTGGCGCGTGTTGTCTTCGAAGCCGGTCGGGTTGCAGACCGGGTAAAGGAACAGGCAGTAGCCGCTGGCAATGTCGGGCTTCTCCTCCAGCAACCGCACAAAGCGCAGCAGGGCGAATGAGCTAGCGGGTTCATTGCCATGGACGCCGGCGAAGATGCCAACCCGCAGAGGCTCAGCACCTCCCTGTGGCCCCAGGAACAGATAGCGCGGCAAGGCATAGCTCTGTCCGCCCAGCTCAAACCGGCCCGGCTGGCACGCGAGGAGGCTCGTCGAATGGCGAGCGATCTCGTCAAGGGGCGCCGTGAGGGTCTCGAGGGAGCGGCGGGCGGAGCGTGCGGCGGGCTGGCGCAGTGGCGTGGTCTGATATGCCGTGGACATAGCGTATTCCCCGGTCAGTTGAGGTCGGTGGTGATCTGGTAACGGCGCCAGTTGTTGTCCTGCTCCGTCCGCCAGGTGCGGTTCGTGACACTGCCACTGGCATGGCCGTCGGCATAGGTGATGTTGGCCGTCCCCTTGGGATGACGTCCCAGCATTCGGGCCTGGGAGGCGTTATCAAAGGCCCACGGCTGCGGATACATTCCGCCGCGAGAGGCGGTGCCGTCGGAACGTCCCGCGTCGCCCAGCATGATGAAGTCACTGGGGCGGCGCAGCGAACTCATGGTAACACCTTCATTGAAGCCGAAATCCGGGTGGGCCTGAAACCAGGCTTGCTGGGACGCCCCGGGCAGGTTCGCTTCATTGTGGTTGTTGCCGTAATCCGTGTTGAACCACGCGCCGGGCGCCGGAGCGGCCCACTTGGGCGCAATCGGGCAGGCGAAGATATTCGTGCCCGTGCCGATGTAGGGAATCAACTGCTGCCGATACGAATACGGCGCCCGCGCGTCAGACGTATCCGGTGTGCCCGCCGGCGCGGTCCGCTCAGTCACATACGCCGGGAAATGATCGGCGTTGTCCGACAGAAAGCCCTGGTACGCCAGGCCAATCTGGCGCACGTTGCTCAAGCAACTGGTCTGCCTCGCGATACTTGTCGCCCTTGCCAGGCTCGGCAACAGCAGGCTCGCCAGAATGGCAATGATCGCGATGACTACCAGCAGCTCGATCAGGGTAAACGCTTGGCCCGATTTGGAGGTGCCTTTTTTCCGGCGGCCGAAGCCCTTCTGGTTGGCTCCTGCTGCCGCGCGAGCCTCTGCCTCGGCTTGGATCCAGAATTCCAGGTCGCGTCCGTGTGGCAGTCCGGCCTCTTCCCAAAGGAGATAAGCGCGGTTAGTAACTTCGTGGTTTTGGATGATTGCAGTGCTCATAACTCATTCTATTCATTCTTAGCTCTACTGGATGTTTGGCGGCGCGCCCCCAGGCTGCCAGTGGCAGAGGTGGGGGACGCGCCGCCGGTGATCTTATTGCTGCGAGGCTTTCAGGGCCTGGTCGATGTCGGCCTTGATGTCTTCCACATCTTCGATGCCGATCGAGAGCCGCACGTAGTCCGGCGTCACGCCAGTGGCAGCTTGCTCTTCCGCCGTCAATTGCTGGTGCGTGGTCGATGCCGGGTGAATCACGAGGCTCTTGGAATCGCCGATGTTGGCCAAGTGCGAGAACAATTTCACGGAGTTGATGAACTTCCGTCCGGCCTCGAGGCCGCCCTTGATGCCAAAGCCCAGGATGCCGCCGAAACCCTTCTTGAGGTACTTAGCGGCCAGCTTGTGGTTTGTATTATCCGGCAGGCCGGGATAGACGACCCAGGTCACCAGCGGGTGCTGCTTGAGGAATTGTGCGACCGCGAGGGCGTTCTCCGAGTGCTGGCGCTGGCGCAGCGGCAGCGTCTCCAGCCCTTGCAGGAACTGGAACGAGTTGAATGGACTGAGCGCCGCGCCGATGTCGCGCAGCAGTTGCACCCGCGCTTTGATGATGAACGCCACGTTGCCCAGCCCGGGGAAGTTGCCGAACACGTCCCAGAACTTCAGGCCATGATAGCTGGGATCAGGCTCCGTGAACTCCGGAAACTTACCGTTGTTCCACTTGAACTTGCCCGAGTCCACGATAACCCCGCCGATGGAGGTGCCGTGGCCGCCGATATACTTGGTGGCCGAGGCCACTATGATGTCCACCCCATGATCAATCGGCCGCACCAGGCCCACGCCAATGGTGTTGTCCACCACCAGCGGCACGCCGGCGTCGTGGGCGATCTTCGCAATCACCTCGAAGTCTGGCACGTCCAGCTTGGGATTGCCGATGGTCTCCGCATAAATCGCCCGCGTCTTCGGCGTGATGGCGTTCCGGAAGGCCTCCGGATTCTGCGAGTCCACAAACTTCACGGTGCGGCCCAGCTTCGGCAGGGTGTAATGGAAGAGCTGATAGGTGCCGCCGTAGAGATTGTTAGCCGAGACGATCTCGTCGCCCACCTGGGTAATATTCAGCAACGCCAGCGTGGTCGCCGATTGCCCGGATGCCACGCCCAGCGCGCCGGTGCCGCCCTCGATCGCGGCGATGCGCTGCTCGAACACATCGGTCGTCGGGTTCATGATCCGCGTATAGATGTTGCCGAACTCCTTCAGCGCAAACAGGTTGGCGGCGTGCGTGGAGTCTTTGAAGACGTAAGAGGTCGTCTGGTAGATCGGCACGGCCCGCGCGCCGGTGGTCGGGTCAGGGACTTGGCCGGCGTGCAGCGCCAGCGTGCTGAGGTTCTTCGATGCGATGCTCATAGGTTCTTGGTATAATATTGAGTGTTTGTGATCCGGCCTGGCCGAAGCCGGCCAGGCGCGGATATTGATTCCGTCAGGTTATTTAGGTTTAGAACTCCCATTTCGTCGTGATGCCCCAAACGCCGTTTGCGTCGTGGTTCAACACGCCGCCAAAGTGACCGTAGCCCACCGCGACGGTCATGTGGGAGCTGACCACATAGGCCGCGTCGAGGGTCCACCAATCTCCCGATTTCTTGATCAGTGGAATGGGGGTGTAGTCGTTCGGCATCTGCTTGTATTCGGCCGCCAGGAGCAACCGGTCCGTGACGAACACCACTATGTTGCCTTCAAACAGAAAGCTGTAGGAGTCCGAGAAGCCGGCCAGCCCATTCCACACGCCTTTGGTTGCCCGCCCGCCGGCCTCCAGCAGCACGGGCCGCGGTAGGAAGGTCAGCAGCTTGGACGCGTAGAGCGTATAGTCCTCGCCGTCCCAATTGTTGATGCCAATGCTGTTGAACGCTCCGCCCAGTTGGTTGTTGATCTCGCTAATCCCCTGGTTGTTCTTGTAGTGTAGCCCGGCCGTTACCGCCGGAATCCACTTCTGCTCGAACTCGCCCTCTTTCAACAATTGCAGCCGGGCGTTGACGTTGTAGAGCGATAGAGAATTGTTGATTGCCGGACCTCCCCCTTGGACGATGTCCGTCGGCAAGTCCCCCAGCTCGAAGTTCTGGTAGGCAAAGCCCAACTCCAGCCGCTTCCAGGGCGTCTCTGTGAGCGTGAACGCCTCCAGGTTCTGCCCGTGGCCCAGGTTGATATAAGCGAAGCCGACCGCAGGCCGGCCCACCGCTTCACCGTCGCGCGGCGGGTTGACGAGGTAGGCGGACAGTGTGGAGAAGATGCCGCCATTGCCTTCGATCTGATGCAGCGGCAGCGGCGGCGGCTTCTCGGCCTTGGCGGCGGCGGCATTGGTTTCCTGCGCTGCCAGCCGGCCGGCAGGCGCGGCCACAACCAGGATCGCCGCAACGAGCGGCATAAGCGAGGCGTGGCGGTTTATGACTGATTTGCGTATTCCGATAAACAAGGTGATTTTCATTTACTGTTTTGGTGTTCTACAGAAAACCTCCGGTGGTCCGGTCAGCTTCGTGGTTAGGTTTTTATAGTTTTGTGTTGCCTCCAGTTGCCTGGTCGGCAGGAAATTCCTCTCCGGGCGCATCCTTGACCGAGGCCTCTTCAGCCGGAGGAACATGCCGGTGCTGAAAGACCCCGATCTCGGATGCACCCGGGAAATGGGCGTTGGCTTCCGATTTGTCCAAACGCAGCTTCTCCGTCCGCTCGATCTGCACCACCCGGGAGTCGTGGACGACGATTTGCACGACGCCAAAGCGCATCGCCTCAACCTGGCTCTGAACGATCCTCACCCACGAAGGCTCGTTCTTCTCTTTTTCGGCTCTCAGAGCTGCTGTTCTCATAATCATTCTAGTTTCGAACTGGAGTAATTATGGCATAATATCATACAATGTCAACTGGGATAATGTAGATTATGTGCAAGTAATATGTAAGACTCTGCGAATACGATACTTAATAGACTCAATTACCGGTATAATATGGCCTTTAAAACCCGAAATGAAGTGCTTTTTGTGCCGGCATAGTCGTGTTCTTCTTTGGACTGCGCCAGCCCTCTGGCACTTTGGAACACCTCTGGCGGGTCCGCGTGGGGAGGAGACGCACCGGCGTCACGCCGGCACGATTGCCCCCTTTCGCCGGTTCAATATCCACTACTAA
>CAIWJG010000663.1 GCA_903912925.1 uncultured Verrucomicrobia subdivision 3 bacterium
ACGGTTTTTTCGCTGTCATAAAGACATTGAGCCGGTACGCCACCGAAGTGGGCAAAAGCGTCATGATGGCGACGGATCAGAGTAAAGAAATCCCGGCGTGGGGAGAAGTCGATAAAATGCCGCCTCGAAAAGCCGAGGATATAGGAAAAACATTGTATTTCCGCCGGGCCGGTTTTGAGGAATTTGATTCGATACGGGCTCCAATCCATTTGCCCTTGAATACCCGGCTCGGTTTCAAACCGAACCACTGGCGTATGTTTGGGGCCGGTGCGAAGTGAGCGCAGCCGATCCCGCAAGATCGTGATGCCTCCATCATAACCGACAGCGGTTAGCTCTTCATAGAGGCGTAATCCAGTGATTCTGGGGTATTTTTCCAGAATCTTTTTGACCGTATCCTCAAACGGACCAAGCTTTTTGGATTTGGGAAGCGAACGGGGCGAACTCTTTGCCGGAAGAATGTCATGCCCTTCATCTCGCAGAGCATCGTGCTTTCTGAGGATACTGCGCACCGTGTTGCGACTGATGGCGAAGTGCCGGGTCAAGGCTCGAATAGACCATCCCTTTTGCGTTTTCATAAGAACAAGCTGCTGTTCCAGATCTTCCCTGCTGTGGATAACGATGGCCATATGCGTTCCTCCTGAGCTCAAGGCAATGAAGTATGATACTGAAGTTCAATTTGCGTCTGGTTCAGCGTAATCAGTGCCATGGCGCACCCCGCTCGTAACCTTTTTTCTTCATGTTCAGTGAATGAGCGCAGTTCCGTGCTGGAAAGCAGGCACGTCACCTCCAAACAGCTCCTTTCCAGGCCGACAAGCCGACGTTGCAACAGTTTGGCAGGATAAGATAAGCCTTGTTCTGCTGCAGGAGCGACAAAGACCTCCTCATCGGGCCTGAGAACTGTGGCGCGTGGATCTTTAAGGATAGCCTCATGCTCACGTTGCGGCTTGCTTAACAGCGCGGAAACCACCTCTCTGGTCTCTCGCCAGGTAAGCTTCTGTTTGCGGATTGCCGCCAATAGATGTTCCTGGTTGCAGCGCTGCAACCGAGACAGCTCCACCCCGATGCTTGCAGACAGAAGCCCGAGGCGGATGCTCTCCTGCGCTTCATCACAGAGCCGTTCTATCAGCGCCAACCGCCTGCAGATCCGGCTCTTGTGACAGTTCAAAAGGGCTGCAATCTCAACCTGGTTCAAGCCATCCTCATGACAGAGAGAATGCACCACCAGAGCCTCCTCCATGCTTGTTATTGAGCGACCGACCCGATTGAGTAGCAGCATGGCGGCCTTGCAAGCCCTTGGCCCCACGTCTAAAATCCGAACCATCAACTTATCAAACCCCAGCTGGCGACCGGATCGGAGTCGCTTAAAACCATCAAGTAGTTCCGGATCCCCCTCAGCCATCCGACATACGACCACAGGAGCCTGCTGACCATACTTCAGCATAGAACGAAGCATGGCCTGTTCTGCTGCCGGATCGGCGATCCGTAGCGGAGCAAAGCGCTCGCCAATCTTTTTTATCGGCATGGATATCGTCTCTTGAGCAACTTGGGCTAGATCGGCGGTCATACCACGGTTCTCCGCAACGTGAAATTTATGGATCCGGATAGAAAGGTACCCGACCGACGGCTTTTTGACCATCACCTCTTATAATATGACCGGGGGGTAGTAGACCGAAATCAGCCTGTATTCCGGATAGTTGATGCTTGATCACCTCTCGAACACGTCTTATGAGTAGTCGTGCGATATACTCAATGATTATAAGTTGTTGTACCCCCATCACCTCTTGAACTACCCTCGGGGGATAGTCGAGGGGAGTTACCCGCTGCGGAGGAAGTTTTAGCGGTGGAGGTGTTGAAATTGGGGATGGAGATGCTGGCGAATCAGAAACGGGAGCCAACGACTTCAGGCGGTCCCGAAGATAACTCTCCCGAGCACAGTGCCGGTTCTTCAGATTCCATTCGGCACACTTCCGAATGTGCCATTGCCTTTGGCATTCGGGGGTGCCGCAGGTCTTCTGACGAT
>CAIWJG010000664.1 GCA_903912925.1 uncultured Verrucomicrobia subdivision 3 bacterium
GATACCAATGAAGGTGAGGCAAAGGCCCGATACCCTCGCCGGAGCAAAAAAGGCTCGCCGTTTCCGGCGAGCCTTCGAGATGCAACTTTTGACGCTTGCCTATGGGAGCGTCACCGGTAGCGTACATAGCGTCGTCATGCCGGCAACCGGGGCGGCGATGCGATAGAAGCGCGCGCTATCGGCGACCGCAGGCGAGCGCACAATGACTCGATCGGTGATCGTCGTCGTGTTATTGAGCGTAACGCCGACCGTCGTATAGGGGCCAGTGACGGCACTGGCGCTCTGCACGTTGAAGAAGCCAGCGGGGCCACCAGACAACGCTGGTTGTATCCCTGAGACGCCGGTATCATGCGTGCCGAGGGTGTAGGGACCACCATTATCACCCGTCCAGGTCAGGGTCGTGCTGTTACCTGTCCGGGTGGCGCTCGTGATGTTCGGACGCGCAAAGCTGCTGTAGGTGATGGCGGCGGTGACCTTCGTGCCATGAGCCAAGGCCAGCCCGCTTATATCCAATGCGAAGGCGCCGGACGCCGGGTTCGGGATCAGGAAACTCCCCAGGTAAGTTTTGCCCTGGACGAAGCCGGACGGGAAGGAAGGTAAGGCGAACGGTATGCCGTTGGCCAGACCTAGCGGATCAGGCACATAGAGGTCCAGGACCAGGTTGGTGAAGCCGTGGCTCGGAGGCAAAAATGTTCCACTGAGGGTGGAAATGGTGCTGCTGCCGGCCAAGACGGGAATGGAGGCATCGGGGACGATGGGAGCCGCCGCGTAGGCCACGAAGTTGCTCCACCAATTTACGAAACGAGAAGCGGTAGAGTCGTCGGGATTAAACAACGGGTAGTTGTTCACCATCACATTCCCGCGCGCACTGAACCACGCATTCGTTATGGCGCCAGGGCCGCTGTTCAGCGCCTCTTGGATGGACGATGGCGCATAGCCGAGCCCCATGTCCGGGTTGTTGTTATAGACGATATTAGCTTCCAAATCATCGCTCACCCCATTGAAGTCGGAACCAAAGCGGATCTGGGAGCCTTGGTTCATCGCGAAGTTGGCGAGATTGTAGGAACAATGGGGGAACGGGGTGCCATGAATGTCCACGCCGAATCGGTTGCCGGCGATAATGTAGGTTTTCACGCTGGTGTTATACATGTCAAGCACAGTTGGCTGATTGACGACCGTCCCGTCTATCGGTCCGAATTGGTTGCCCTCCCAAGCGTCATTGACCCCATCACCATCGGTGCCGATGTACGTGGGCTCCGTGTCATCGAAACGGCCCCATTCGATGAATCCATGCTGCCATGTGCCCCAATCATATAGGCCTAGCGGTGCGGAAAATTGCGAGGGGTTCCAAGCCGTTACGCCATCGGGCATGATGCCAACGCGGTTGCCGGTGAATCTTTGGCGAATGCCGACGCCGTCCACCTGGTAGCCGCCCCCGACGAACACATTAAACTCGGCGGCCGGATTGGTGGATCCCGGGGCCACGCCGATGATTAGGCCGTTGTTGGGCAGGGAGGGACGGCGACTATCGTTCACATCCCGACATCGGTAGTGTGTAATCCAAGAGTAGGCGCCCCCGATTTTCGACAAGTCGTTCGGGTAAGCCGGGTCAATGCCGAACCAGCAGCCCGAAACGTGGCCATGGAAATCACTGCCGCTGGCGTAGGCCTGAAGGGTTCGCACCTGCGCCTCGGTGTAGATGGTCTGGTCGTGATCATAGTCACGGGCAAAGCAGATGCCCTTTTGGACCCAGCCATTTTGGCTGGAGCCGAAGGTGCCGAAGAAGGCGAGGCCACGGATCCACACGTTGGTGGAGCGGTAAACCGCCAGGAGCGCCCGCTCGCTCTCGCCGAAACCGTTGCGTAGTACGTTTGTCTCACCCGTGTTATCAATGGGCGGGACGGTGTTGTTCGTGGTATAACTTGGACTAAACATGTTGATATCGTTGGCATTGCGTCCATCAATGACGATTTTGATGACCGCGTTGTTGGGTTGGGTCATCGAGCCGGTATTCGGCGAGCACCCCGGCTGGGTATAGCCGTCAATCAGCAGATTGTTCAGCTTATGGATAATGGGAAAACCGCCGGGGGGCTCCATAAAATAATACGGTCCCGCCCCGTTAACGCCGCTATCAATGTTGAAGGCGATCGTGTCGCCCGGATGACAGTTGGTGAGCGCCCAGTAAAAGGTCCCGGGCGCGCCGATGTTGCTGGCGCCGTCATCGACGACGGTGACGGTTACCGTGCCGGCGGCAGCACTGCCGATCATAGCGGCGAGGACGATGGTGGTGAGGAAGGCCTTTTTACAACACCGAATAGGCGCTGCGAAACCAATGTGTTGGGTGAGTTTTCTCATATGTTTTCAGTTGCGATTTTGTCTGTCATTGATCGGAATTGACTTTATTAGTCGGCTGATGCTATTCGATGAAGCTGAATTGTCATGTCATCCAATCAGACGACAGGCCGGCAGTCCGGAGGCTCGACTGGTGCCGCTATTCCTAGCCAGCCGGCTGGCGTCGTAGTGGCCTTACCGAAGTCATCTGCTTGCGTTTGCCGGGTGGTGGCTGGATGCCTCGCATTGATGGGGATCATCGCGACTGGGCGGGCCGAGACGCATCAACCGCTCGTTAAGATTTGGCGCGTGAGAGAGGCGGGACGCATCTTTTATAGCCCCGGGATGACCAACCTCATTCGAGGTGGCAAGCTGAGGTTATCTGGCTCCGAGCACGTGGAATTCACGTTCTCGGCGGTGGAGGACGCCAAAGACCAGCCCCTGCGGCTGCGCTACAAACTGGAGGGCCGGGATCGGGACTGGCAGGAGGCGGGGGGCGAGATGCAACTCCTGGTGCTCGCTCATGGCGAGTCTGGTCGAGTCCTTTCCTACGTCACTTTCAAGATGGTTGGCGAATCGGCGGGTTGGCGGGGGGCCGTGGAGAAATCGGCGTTTAATCAGCGACGTGAATCGCTCACCTTGCCGGCCGGAGCGATACGGATGGAGGTGTTGCTAATTGCAGGGGATTGGAACCTTTTGGGCACGGCGGCCATCACCGATTTCCGCGTGTTCCGGCAGAATGCCACCGACAAGGCGGAGAACATCTGGCCAGATCCAACGGTGGAGGAGGGCACGAACCTGAACTCACCGCAGGGACAGCCGCGCTACTGGACGCGTGGCAGTTTTGGCGCGAGTATGGCGCGCGTTCTGACGTTGCCCCCGCCAGCGCAAGGACATGCCCTCGTCATCGCGGACGATGACATCCACATTTCCCCCAGTTGGCAGGCCGACCTGCCGCTGGGGTACAAGGATCGAGCCGGCGATACCCTCACGCTTGAATGGCGGGAGGCATTTTCGCTGGGCATCGGGGGACGCCGGTTGGCCATCTTCGACTCGTTGCCGCCCGCGGATTACGTTTTCCGAGTCCGGGCGGTCACCCCGGCGGGGGAACCGGTGGGGGCCGAAACGACATTGGCCTTCTCGATTCCGCAAGTGTTCTGGAAGCGGCCTGCCGTAATCGTGTTTGGTCTCGCGGCCTTCGGTCTCGCCGGCGCGGCCATGGTCCGAATGGTGACGCGGCGTCGGTTGAAAGCCCAGTTGGACAAGGTGGAACGGCGGCGGCGAATCGAGCGCGAGCGGCTGCGGATCGCCCAGGATATCCACGATGACCTTGGCGCCAGCCTCACCCACCTAAGCCTCCTCAGCCAGACCGCCCACGAAAAAATGGAAAGGCCTCACGCGGCCTGGGGGGACACGGAACGCCTTCGGGCGTTGACCACCAACCTGACCCGCAAACTGGACGAGATTGTGTGGGCCGTCAGTCCACGGCATGACACCATCGAGAGTTTGCTCAGTTACTTGACTGATCTGGCCGAGGAGTTTCTCGGGGCCGCTGGGATTCACACCCGGATTCACTTTCCAGATGAATTGCCACGCTGGACGCTGCCGCCGGGGCTGCGCCACAATGTCTTTCTGGCGACCAAGGAATCCCTCAACAACATCGTCAAGCATGCCAATGCCACGGAGGTGCATCTACGGTTAGCGATCCTGCCCGGCGCTTTCCAACTGACCGTTGAAGATAACGGGTGTGGCTATTCCCTGCAGCCGCCTCGGCCGCCCGCCGCGAAACGTCCTGCCCACCACGGTATCGCGGGCATCCAGGAACGGATTGAATCGTTGGGGGGGAAATGTTCGATTGACTCCGCTCCAGGGGCAGGCACGCGGGTTGTCCTCACGGTGCCGGTGAACGCGGTTGAACTGTGAATTTGAAGGAACCTGAAACCGGTTTCTGCCACTGCCGAGGCTTGCATGACTTTGCGTAACACCCCCTGCAGGCGGGCACTGTCATCTGAACAGACGACGTGCCAAGTCCCCACCGACCGGTTAAGGTCGGTGCCCATAGACGTTAGTGTTGCCATCGTAGAAGACGACGCGGCTACTCGGGACATTCTGGCCAACTGGATAAACGAGGTGCCGGGATTCCGCTGCATAGGCCAGTATGGAGATGTGGCCAGCACGCTCACGGCCCTTCCCGCGCGGGCGCCGGATGTGGCGCTGGTGGACATCAATCTTCCCGACCTCTCCGGCATTGAGTGCGTGCGACAGTTGAAGCCGAAACTGCCCCAGACGCAATTCGTCATGGTGACGGTCTATGGGGACACCGAGCACATTTTTGAAGCGCTGGCGGCCGGAGCTTCGGGCTATCTGTTGAAGCGCTTGACGCGCGACCACTTGGTGACGGCGTTACGGGAGGTGCATGGCGGCGGTTCACCCATGAGCAGCTCCATTGCGCGCAAAGTGGTGCAATTCTTCCGTTCGACGCGGTTACCCGCCCCGACGGAATTGGAAAGTCTGTCCCCACGCGAGTTGGACGTCTTGCGATTGCTGGCTGAGGGTTACGTCAACAAGGAGATCGCAGACCGCCTCAGTCTTAGCGCGCCAACCATTGCGACCTACATCCGGCGCATTTATGAGAAGTTGCATGTTCACTCCCGCGCAGCAGCCATCGGCAGGTTCAGCCCACTGCTGCGCAGCAAAGGCGCCGGACTGGGTGGACAAATCAGCCCCACGGACTTGCATCGCTCCAAAGATTGATCTGTGTCACTCCTCGGGCCCAACTGCCTGGCGAGTTTCCTGGCAACCTGTCGGACTTAGCTTCCGTTAGCGTTAGAGCGACCAACACCATCATATCCCCACGACACCGGCACACCTCACCCGCCCCGGCACTACTGCAGTTGAGTTAAGGAAGTTCCCGCGCGAGGCGCGGCGGCTTCCCCCTCTCCTCCCGCCGACGGAGGAGAGGGTCGGGGTGAGGAGGGCCGTGCTAACCCCGCCGATTCCCCTCACCCCAACCCTTTCCCCGTCCGACGGGGAGAGGGAAAAGGCACGCCGCGCTCCCTGTCATTCCTTAATTCAACGGCAGTGCGCCCTGGCACTGCCCCGTAGCCTCGCCGTAGCCTCACCGTAGATAACAAGGTTATCTACGGTGAGGCTACGGCTCGACAGGCGGGATGAACCGAGGGGACCGGCGGGAGCCGATTTTCTGTGCTGTTTGAAGGCGGTGTGCGACTACGTGCATCTGAACCCCGTGCGGGCCGAGCCCACCGACCAAAGGCTGCTGGGAATATGACAATCTCATTAACCCCGGCCAAGACACGGCCATGTTTTTTGGCTGACCCGCAACTGGGGCAAGGAGCTTTGATTACGGTGGTCACCCAGCAATTCTCACTATGGGACGAATGGGACAAATGGGACGGATGGCGGATGCTCATACGCGGCCTGGAACACCCTAAAGGGTGGACACCGAACCTCCCAGACCAGCCAAAATGAGAACTGCTGGTGGTCACGGGTCTTTCTCTGAGGCAACCGCTGGTCCAATTCGGTCACGCATCACGGCGCGAACCAGTGCGGAAGTTACCGGTTGGCCGTCGGCGAGGACAAACAAGCTGGTCAGAAAGGATCGGAGTTCACGGGCGTTTCCGGGCCAGGGATACCGTTTGAGGTCATCGATTACTTCGCGGGGCAGCGGAGACAGCTTCTTGCCCTCAAGGTGCTGCCAGAAATGGGCCACGAGCAGAGGGATGACCGAGGGTTGTTCGCGCAGGGATGGCGTCCGAATCCGCAGGCTGAACAATCGGTAGAACAGGTCTTCCCGGAATTTTCCCACCGCGATCATCTGGCGCAGGTTGCGGTTGGTGGCGGCAATAATCCGCGCCTCGCTGGTTACCGCTGCGGTTCCCCCCACAGGATAGTATTGCCCATCTTCCAAAGCCCGCAACACCTTGACCTGGTTTAAGAGGGGAAGATCGCCTATTTCATCCAGGAACAGCGTGCCATTATTGGCCTGGGTCCAGTGGCCGGTTTTGTCGCGCAGGGCGCCCGTGAATGCGCCTTTGACGTGGCCGAACAAGGTGGATTCAAACAACTCCGCGGGGATGGCCCCGCAATTCACCGCCTCAAATGAATCGGCTTCGCGGCTGCTGAGCTGGTGGATCATCCGAGCCACCACCTCCTTGCCGGTGCCGGTTTCGCCCTCGATCAGCACGGGATACAAAACGCGCGAGGCCAGCACGATTCGTTTCCGCACGCCATCGGCCGCCGCCGAGTCTCCCACGTATCTATCAACCAAGGCACGGGGCACCTCCAGTTGGGTGTTTTGATTCAGCAGGAGACCCAACTGATCGATTTCCGGCGCGGCATCCAAGCTGTCCTTGCCCGATTCGGGCAATTCGCTTTGCAGCGCCCGGTTCCACAGTTGTTCAAACAAGGCCTCACTCAAGCCGATGAAGAAGACCGAGCCTTTGGAAAGAATCGACTTGGATTCAATCAGGGCGCACACGCCGCGCTCGGCTTGGCCAGGATGGTGGTAGCCGGCACGAAGCCGCACCAGGCCGGTTCGATGGGCAAAGTAGTAAGTCAGGGGTTTGGCCGCAAGTTTGTGTCCCCGGTTGTAAATGGCCCCGTCGCACGTCGAAGCCAGTTGCTCAAGCGTGCCGCTCGGGAAAAGGAAGACGCAGGTAGGCGAGTAAATGGCCAGGCTGCGCAGGCGCAGAATTTCGTCGCCGGTCAAATCACCGCGGCGTAACACCGGAGTGCCGTGAACCATCTTTAGTGTGCGATATTTTTCCACAATCAACTTCCCCGTTGAATTGCCGCGACTCTACGAAGCGCCCTCACAGAACTCAACGGTGTTCTTCGCACAACTCAACGCTGGGGTCGCCGGGAGGTTGTCGAGAATTGCTGGATTACGCAAACAATGCAGGCGGCGGGCGGTTGGCATCTGATTCGCTATAGGGAGGCGACAGCTAACTGCCAGAGACGCGGAGAGCGTCATTGGCGCATTCCTCATTGTTCGTCAACCCATGTAACAGGAGCCCTGGTAATATGAAGACAAAAAACGGTATCTTGCTGCTTGCAGCGGCGGCTTTGCTGGGCGTGTCGATTTGGGTGTTGCTGGCGGATTACCCATCTGAAATCCCTGGTCGGGCATCGCTGAACCTTCCAGAGTTCGTTGTCCGGCAAGGCATTGGCAGTCTTTTTGCGCTCCTGTTGGCGCTTGGCATGGGTCAGTTCCTTCCGGCTCGCCAGATAACTCGTTTTTGGTGGTTGCCGCTGGCGCTGTTCGGGTTCCTGCTCGTCGCCATGGCCGTATCGGTTTGGATGGGACTGGGCCGGGTTGTGAGCGGAACGCATTGGTGGCAGCGATCTCCAGGGCTGATCGCCATAGTTCTGGCCTTAATCAGTGCGATGAGTTTTGCGGTGCCCCGATTCGCCAGCGGCAAACGCGGTGGCATCCCTGCAATGGCCGGGGTGCTGTTGTTGGTGTGGGCTCTCCCGCTTTGGTTGTTTGCAAAATTATCACCCCTTTTACTGTTATTCACCCTGCTCAGTCTCTGTCTCTGGTCCTCGGTGCGGGGCCGGCGTCTTTGGGGTTCGTTGGCGGTGGCGGCCATCCTTTTTACCGGCACAGTTGTGACCACGCTCGGGTTGCATCCAAGGGAAACCAAACCATTTCTCCATCTGGATTCCCACCACAGCAACTTTCAGCTTCTAAAGTCCATGTTGTCCATTAATGCGGGGGGGCTGGCCGGAGGTGCCAGTTTCGAACCGTATATCCCTGAGTGGCAAACGGATTTTGTTTTTGGACGCCTTTGCGGAGCAGGGGGTCTGATTGCAGGCTTGGCTGTTTTGTTGCTGACCGGTCTGATGCTCACGCTCATTTGGCAGATCACCGCCCGGCAGCGCGCCCCCCGGTCGCGGGTCTTGGCCGCAGGGTGTGCGGCGGCTTTGACGACCCAACCGCTCTTTCATGTGGCCGTCAATCTCGGGCTTTGCCCGGCGATGCCGTTCCACTTTCCATTCTTGAGTTACGGTCCGATGTTGCTCCTGCTGGACGGCCTTTTGCTGGGAATCCTGCTTTCGCTGGATCGCGAGTCCGTTGCGGAAGAGCCTGTTCCAGCGCCGTGGCCGACGAATGTGGTTATTATCGGCCTCTGGGTGCTCTGGCTGATTTCTGCCGTTCGTTTGCATACGCTGTCGTTGCATTCACCACACCTCACGGAACTGCGCGCAGAACACGAATTGCGCGTCGCCGAGCGGTTAACCAAACACCCTAAACCCGTTCGAGGACTCATTCTTGATGTCAATGGCGCAGTCCTGGCGCAACCCGGAACAAACTTCATTGTCTGCGCCGACCCGCATCTGCTTGCCGAATCGTCCCAGCGCCATTTCCTGCCTGAACTGGCCCGGTTGATTGGTCTGGATGAATCAGTTCTACTCAGTCAGATCGCCGACGGCTCCCGTCGCTATGTGCGTCTGGATAAGAACATTCCAGCCGAAACGGTGGAATCGATCGGGCGAATGCATATTCCAGGGGTCTTTATCGAGTCCGCGCCGTCGCGTGAATACCCAGCCGCCGCTCCGGTGGCGCATTTGGTTGGATTTATTCGTTCCGCGGAAGAATTGGAAGGTGGCGGCGGGGTGGAGCTGATGCAGAACCGCAACCTCGCTAACGGCTTGGTTGTGCGCCTAACGCTCGACATCAAACTCCAGGCCGCCGTGCAACAGATTGCCGACGCCGCCGCCCTTCACACCCGGGCCAGGCAGGTGCAGATCATCGTCATGAATCCCCGCACCGGTGCCGTCCGCGCCGCCGCGCAAGTGCCCGCCGCGCACGGCAGCAGCCGCAGCGCCTCCGCCATGCCCGCGCTCTGGTGGCGGGCGGTCATCGACGTGTTTGAGCCCGGCGGGTTGATGAAGCCGCTGGTCCTGGCCTCGGCGCTGGAAGCCGGCCTGATTACGGGTGGCACCCTGATCGATTGCGAACACGGAACCTGGGTCTATTGCGGCCATCCTTTGCACGATGCCGCGCCATTGGGGATCCTCACTCCGAATGAGATTCTGGTCCGCTCCAGCAACATCGGCATGGCGAAAATCGGCCTGTTGCTCGGCAAACAGCCGCTCTACGACGCTCTGGTGAAATGGGGATTGTCCGAAAAATGTTCGGTGGGCGGTTTCGGCGGGGCGCCCGTCGGATTGCTCCACCCGCCCGCCCGCTGGTCCGGGTTGGAAATCACCCGCATCCCCATTGGCCACAGTTGTTCCTTCTCGCTGCTTCAGATCTTACAGGCCTACACAGCTTTCTTTAATGCTGGTCAAATGGCCGAGCCGTTCCTGAGCGAAACCGGCCACCCGGTGAATCTCCGACCGGTCTTAAAGCCGGAAACGGCGACCGCCGTCCGGGCCATGCTCGCAAATGTGGTTGCTCAAGGCGCCGGTCATGCCGCCCGCATGGACAGTATTCCCATCTTCGGAGAAACTGCGGTCATTCAAAAACTTACGCCGGACAACCGGGGGTATAGTCCGGACAAATTCCAAACCGCCTTCATCGGTGGCTTTGAGCAGGACGCGACTTCCGCTCTCATCCTCGTTTGGCTCGACGAACCGGATCGAGAAAACTCATTCAATCCGGCCCCGGAGTTATTTAGAAAGGTTGCCGGTCTGTTGGTTGAGCCTGAAAACAATTTGCCCGCGCGGCGTTGAGTAAAGGAGGGCGCGCGACAGTAGATCCGCATCAGTAGCTGCTTTACGCGAATGTCCGAGGGCGGACTGGGCGGACTGGGAAATTCACTTGCTAACCTGTGAAGAAGGAAGAGAATCCCAAAAGATTACGCTGGTCCCGGGCAGGAATCCTGAGTTATAGGATTTAGCCGTGGCCTTTCCCACAACCACATGAGCAAACAATGAGTAACGGAGCCTCGGCGCGTTCTGTATGGCTGAGCATCCTGATATGTCCAGACCCGGCCCTGTCCGCAGGAAAGGCTTCGACTTCATGGTCGCCAGCCCGGAAAGGAGTGACTTGTGAACTCAACCCCTAAGGTCTTTATCTCCGCCACCTCCGGGGACCTGCGCAGTGTGCGGGCAAAGGTGAAGGAGGCGATGATGACTTTGAACTGCCTGCCGGTCGAGCAGTCCCATTTCGGACCCGACTGCCGCACGGTTCGCGAGATGCTCGAAGCCCGGATCGGCGAGTGCGACGCGCTGATCCATGTCGTCGGCCTGCTCTACGGTGCGGAGCCCAAAGAGCGCCCGGCCGAAGAACCCCGCCGCTCTTATACCCAGATGGAGTATCATGTCGCCCGCGATCTCGGTATCCGGGTTTACACCTTCATCTGTCCCGAGGATTTTCCCTACGACCCCGGCGAGCCGGAAGCTCCGGAACTCCGCGCATTGCAGAAGGCTCATCGGCAGATTCTGATGTCGGGCGACTGGCTGTTCACGACCGTCGCCGCCGCCGAGGATCTCGAGAAGCGGGTGCGCGAACTGGATCTTCAGGTCAAGCGGATCAGGGCTGAGGTGCGGCAGGGCTTCGAAGTAATCCACCAGAAGCTCGACTCCCTTGCCGCCCGCGAAGCGGTGCGGCCGATCCTGCGCGAACTCAACGATTCGCTCGGTCGTCTGGCCCACCAGTTCGGCACTCTTGCCAAGGAGCAGCGCCACGCTCTGGCGGTCTCGGAAGTGGCGGCCCGCAACGGACTCGAGGCCGCCGCACTCGAAGCCGACATTCAAGCCTTCCTCGACTACGTGCGCAATGAGCCAGATCCCGCGCCAGAAGACCGTTACGCAGCGGAGATGCTTCTGCAACACTTCGCCAGGGCCGCCGAAACCATGGAGGCCGCCGCAGCGCAGGACGCCGCTCTGGCAGCCGGCCGCTTTATCCTGGCCGGTGATGCCCGCATGGCCACCCTCGACGGCAACGCCGCGCTCGCCAACTACGAAAAGGCTTTGCGTCTGACTGAAACATCTGTTGACCCGCTCGCACGCGCCGCCGTCCAGGCCAAGGCCGGTTTCGCCCGCCTGCTCCTCGGCCAGCATCGCGAGGCCGAATCCGAGCTGAAGGCCGCCCTCGACGTCTTTACGGCCGCGCCCTGGCTGACGCCTGAGCAGACACAACGGCTGGAACTGGCGGCCCTCGGCTATGCCAGAGCACGCCATCAACTCGGCCAGGTTTCAGAGGCTCGTGATTGGTCGGAGCGCTTCTCCCTGCCGGAAAGGCTCTTGGCCGGGCTGAAAGGAGACCGCCCTCACGCCGCATCGCCCTATCTCCAGGCGAATGAATTGCGCTGGCTGGGGCGCATCTACCTCGACGCCGACGCCGTGACCCGCGCCGAGAACCTTTTTGGGCAGATGCTCGATGTTGTCGCTGCCAGACTTGCCCCATTGCCTCCCGGTTCGGCCGAAACCGCCCTCTGGCTAAGGTTGCGACACTGCCTGCTTTCCGACACCGCCGACGTGCTCTACAACCGCAAGGACGATGTCGGCGGGGCATTGGCCCGCTACGAGGAGTCGCTGGCGCTCAGCCGCCGCATTCTCGCCGACTATGGCACCACCGCCGAACGCCTGCGCGCTGTCTCCATCAGCTTGGACCGGACCGCCGACGTGCTGTATAACCGCAAGGACGATGTCGGCGGGGCGTTGGCCCGCTACGAAGAGTCGCTGGCGCTGCGCCGCCGCATCCTCGCCGACTACGGCACCACCGCCGAACGCCTGCGCGATGTCTCCTGCAGCTTGGA
>CAIWJG010000665.1 GCA_903912925.1 uncultured Verrucomicrobia subdivision 3 bacterium
GAGCGGACAAGAATGTCCGCAGCCCCGCCCGATACCGCCTAACCTAGCACGGATGGCGCATAAGAAAGGCTTCACATTGTGACGCGTTAGTGTATGCTCGGTTCAGTTCTGTTTGTCATGAGAAATGCTTTATCGTTATCACTGCGCTCGCGCTGGCTGAAAATAGCCTTGGGCGTGGCCGTCGTCGTGGGTTTGGGATTGGGCCTGGGCCTGCCGCTGCAGCGGCTCCTGGCGGAGAAACGTCTGCCAGCGGCCGGCCCTTCGAAGGCCGCTCTTAACATTGGGTGCCTGGGGCGCGTCCAACCGGCCACGCGTGTGCGCCGGCTAGCGCCCCCCACGTCGCTGTCGGCGGATCGGCTCACCGCTCTGAACGTGAGCGAGGGTGATCGGGTGGAACCGGACCAGTTGCTCGGCTGGTTCGGCGATCGCGAGGTGCGCATGGCGGGCGTCCATCAGGCAGAAGCGGATCTGGCCTCGGCTGAGGCGAGACTGGAGCAAGTCAAGGCTGGCGCGAAGAAGGGCGTCATCGCCGCCGCCGAGGCGCAAGTGGTGCGCGCGCGCGCGGCGGAGGCCAACGCCTTGCGTGAACTCGACCGACTCGAGAAGCTGGCCCATGAAAAGGTGATTTCTCCGAGTGAGATTGACACTCGCCGCTCCGCCTGGGAAGTAGCTGTGGCAGAGCGGCAGGCGGCGGAACATACACTGACCAGCGTCGCGGAAGTGCGGCCGGTGGACGTGCGGGTGGCCGAGGCCGGGGTCGCCAGCGCCCGCGCCACTCTGGAATACGCCCGCGCCACGCTGTCCCTGGGCGAGTTACGCGCGCCGGTGGTTGGCACCGTGCTCAAGATTCATACCTGGCCCGGCGAGAGACCCGCACCCGAAGGCGTGCTGGAAATTGGCAATCTGGATGCTCTGCACATCGTGGCGGAGGTCTATGAAACCGACGTGATGCGCGTGCGCTGTGGCCAGAACGCGCGCATTCTCGTGAGCGGCTTACCGGATCCGCTGCGGGGCGAGGTCGTCGAAGTCGGCTGGGAAATCGGCCGCAAGGATGTGCTGAGCACGGACCCCATTGCGGACATTGACGCCCGCGTAGTTGAGGTGCGCGTGCGCGTGAATGCGCAGGACACACCGAAGCTGGCCCGACTGACGCATATGCAGGTGCAGGTCGTCATCGAGGCTAACTAACGGATATGGCCATCGCGTTTCAGCTTGCGTGGCGCCAGTTGCGCCACGAGCCGCGCAAGCTCCTGGCGGGCATTGCGGGGGTGGTGTTCTCCGTGGTGCTGATGTTCATGCAAATCGGATTTCGCGACGCGCTTTTTGTCTGCGCCGCCGGCATCCAATCGCATCTGGCCGGCGACCTCTTCATCATCCGCCGCCAGAGCGACAACGTGGGGCTGGTGTTCATGTCGCAGTTTCCCCGGCGCCGCGTACAGCAGGCGCTGGCGGTGCCCGAGGTGCAGAGCGCCACTGAACTGTATGTGGGCGTGGCCCAGTGGAAGAGTCCCTGGACGGCGCGGACCCGGGGGATTCTCGTGCTGGGGATCGACCCGGCGGTTGGCGCCTTGGAACTGCCCGGCGTGCGCGAGCACCTCGACACGATCCGGCTGAAGGACAGCGTGTTATTCGACGGCCGTTCGCGGCGGGAATATGGTCCGGTGGCCGCCACAGTTAAGGCCCACGGACCGATCACAGTGGAAATCAATTCACGACGGACGAAGGTGGAAGGGTTGTTCCAGCTCGGCGGATCATTCGCCACCGATGGCAACCTCATCACCAGCGACCTCAATTTCCTGCGTCTCTTTCCGAGCCACAATGCCTCTCAGGTGAGCGTGGGCATTCTCGGGCTGAAGCCCGGTGCCGACCGCCGGGTCGCGCAAGCCGCAGTGGCGCGTCTCCTGCCACCCGACGTGGCGGTCATGACCCGCGACGAGTTCGTGAAGCAGGAGCACGACTACTGGGATCAGGCAACACCCATCGGGTTCATCTTCAACACGGCCATGGTCATTGCGTTCCTAGTGGGCATCGTCGTAGTGCATCAAATCCTATACGCTGAAATCTCGACTCACCTGGCGCAATACGCCACGCTCAAAGCAATGGGCTACACCCAGCGGTTCATGCTGGGCATCGTGACCGGCGCCTCGCTCATCCTGGGTCTGCTGGGCTTTGTGCCTGGCTGGGCCGCCTCGCTCGGGCTGTATCATCTGACGGCGAGCTCGACCGGCCTGCCCATGACGCTGGGCGTGGGGAAGACCACGTTGGTCCTGCTGCTCACGATGACGATGTGCCTGGTGTCCGGCTCGCTGGCCATGCGGCGGCTGCGCGCCGCCAACCCTGCCGACATGTTTTGACCATGGAACCGGCCGTCTTAGCCACGAACCTCTTTCACACCTACGGGGATGGCTTGCGCCGCAAGACCATCCTGCACGACGTGAATATTGAAGTGCGCCCCGGCGAGCTGACGCTCATCACCGGCCCGAGCGGCTCGGGGAAGACCACGTTGCTGACTCTCATCGGCGCGTTGCGTGCGGTGCAGGAAGGCAGCCTGTGCGTGGCAGGGGAGGAGTTGAACGGCGCGACGCCCGAGGTGCAAACGCGCGTGCGCCGGCGAGTCGGCTACGTATTTCAGGCGAGCAACCTGTTGCCGTTCCTCACGGCGCGCGAGAACGTCATGATGTCGCTGAATCTCCTGGCCGAACCGCTTCCCACAAAGGAACGCTACAACCGGGCCGCCGAGGCGCTTGCGGCGGTCGGCCTGGCCGATCATCTGGACGATTATCCGGCGACCCTTTCGGGCGGCGAGAGACAGCGCGTAGCCATCGCCCGCGCGCTGGCGCATCGTCCGCGTCTGGTGCTGGCCGACGAACCGACCGCCGCCCTTGACAAGCAAAACGGCCACGAGTGCGTGCAGTTGATGCGCAACGTGGCCAGGACGCAGGGGTGTCCCATCCTGATCGTCACCCACGATCCGCGCATCCAAGACATCGCTGACCGCATCCTGCGCATTGATGACGGTCACATCCAGGAGAGCACGTAGCGGCATCGCGGGCGGTCCCTGAAAACCCAGCAGGAGCAAAGACGAATGGGACGGATGGGACGGATGGGACGGATGGGACGAATGGGACGGATGGGACGAATGGGACGAATGGGACGGATGGGACGGATGGCGGATGATCCCATGCGGCCTCGAACACCTTAAAGGGTGGACACCAAACCTCCCAGCCCAGCCAAAATGAGAACTACTGGTGTTCAAGGCGTTGATCCTCCCCAGACTGCGCCTTCAGGATCTCACACGTTTCCCATGGCCTTGGCTTTCTCGATGATCGCGAGCCGCGCCTCCTCCATCATCTCACGCATGTCCGCGTAACGCAGGGTGCGCTGCTCGAAGGAGCGCTTTTGGAGCATCCCCAGGAACCGGCCTTCGAACTCTTTGAAGTAGGAGCCGTAGATGTGGTAGCTGTCCACCATGTGACAGTAACGGCCGACCTGAACCGGTTGCCCGCTGAGTTCAGCGATGCGGTTCGCGATCCGCTGCTGCAGTTGCACCAGGGCGAAGATATTCATGAAGGCGGCTTTGTAAGCGTCGTTGGAACGGAAGCGCACGTTCATGCTCAGGACGCGCTGTCCTTCCTGCTCGAGGAGGCGGCACCAGATGCTCTGCATGCAGGCGGGGTCATAGCAGTCGTTGTCTTCCCAGACCTTCCACGTGATGGCCTGGGCGCGACGGGTGTGGGAGGTCTTGGCCAGCTTCTGGCAGAGGATCTCCACCTGGTCGAAGGGTTTCAGGGAGGGCACCTCGTATTTGAACAGCCGCTGGTGGTAGGTGTATTCCCAGCGCGTGTCCTTCGGGTCCTCAGGATTCCGGACCAGGTGGTCCTTGATGCCCTCGCAAACTTCCATGACATATTCCTGCAGCTCCGCCGGGCCGCCCGGGAAATCCTTGTGGATCATCGGCTCGCTCAGCGGATCGGTGATCGTAATGATCATCGTGGCGTCCTTGCTGGGGGGATCTTCGGGTTTGTCGTATTCGGTCTTGAGGTCGCAGCCGTGCCGGTGGAGTTCAATCAGGGAAAGCTCCCAGGCGCGGGCGATGCAGTCACCCTCTACATGCAGAATTGGTATGCCTTTCATGGATGCGTCATTGTGTTTTCGGTTGGCGAGCCGGCGCAGGCGTTATGGCCGCGCGAGTTATGGCCACGGCTAGAATTGCCAGCCGACGAAGATTTGGCAACTAAATCGTGGGGCAGCCCACTTCTTTAGCGAGCACTGCTTCGATCTCGGCAATCAGCCTCGGCAAGTTCGGACGTGTGAAACTCATCTCCGGTGCGGGCACGCGATGGTTCTTGAGGTCCGGCGGGATGTGTTTATGGTGCGGATGGTTTGAGGCCAAGGCGGGGTCTTCGGGGTGAGGCTGGCAGTCATACCAGCAAAGCTTCTCCTGTCCTCGCCAGATTTCATATCCGTAAGCTTCGATTACGGCGGGCCATCGGTCGGCCAGAATCCGTTCAAGCAGCACCATCCGGAACCCTTTGTCGAAGTGAATCTCGCCCGATACCCGCGCCAGCGAAGCGCCACGCCGCACCAAGATGACTGTGGAGTGACGAACGGACTTAAACTGCTCCGCCAGCGTGTAAAGGAACAGTTCGTAGTCCGCCAGCGTGCGGAGGGGATCGCTCATGCCATGACGCGCACCAGGCCCGCCAGACTGGGGTGGCGCGTCTGCAGCCGGCCAATTTCATCCCGGTACTCCGCCTGGCGCACCAACCAAGTGCGGTAAACGCTGGCCCACTCGGTGAAATCCAGAACCCAAGCTGGGTTCTCCGGCTCTTCGCCTTGGGCGTAGGCGGCGTAGAATGTCTCCGACCGAACGCCGTACTTGCGCTCGAAGGACAGCAGGTCTTCCTCCATCGCGTGGATGTCTGCCAGCAGCGTTTGAGTGTTCATAGGCCAGCTAATTTACCTCAGAGTCGGGCCGGGCGAAAGCTTGTTTCTCTGCGCACTGGCAGCGGCTTTGATTTGACCTCCGGGTCGCGCGGTGGTAGAAATCACCGTCATTGGAACCAGAATTGCGACCAGGATGCAAACCATGAAGACAACGAAACGCCCCAAATACAGTCGGATTCTCATAAAGCTCAGCGGTGAAGCCCTCGGCGGCTCGACCGGGGTGAATATCTGTGCCGAAGCCGTGGCGAGCATGGCGGTCCAAATTCGCGAGGTGCGCGATTTAGGCGTGCAGGTGGTCATCGTCGTAGGCGGCGGGAATATTTTCCGCGGGCTGAGCGGCAGCAAGCACGGTATTGAGCGCGCCACGGGCGATTACATGGGCATGCTGGCGACGATCATCAATGGACTGGCGCTCCAGGATGCGCTGGAGAAGATCGGGGTGCCGACGCGCGTGCAAAGCGCCATCAGTATGGCGCAGGTGGCGGAGCCATTCATTCGTCGGCGCGCGGTGCGGCACCTGGAGAAGGGCAGGGTGGTCATCTTCGGCGGCGGAACAGGCAATCCCTATTTTTCGACGGACACGGCGGCGGCCCTGCGGGCGAACGAAATCGGCGCAGAAGTAGTGCTCAAGGCCACTAAGGTGGACGGCATTTATGACAGCGACCCCAAGCAGAACCCGAAGGCGAAACGCTATTCGCAAATCCGGTACGCCGAGGCGTTACAGAAGCAGCTCAAGGTGATGGACTCGACGGCCTTCTCGCTCTGCATGGACAACCAGATGCCCATTATTGTGTTCGACCTGTTCCGGCCGCACAACCTGAAGCGGGTGGTGATGGGTGAAAAAGTGGGCACGCTGGTAACGCTTTGAGTCTGGTCGTATTTGATTTAGTGGCTCGACGGACCGAGTGGTATTGTGATGTTCGCATCACGCGAGGACGCGGGAGCAAAGCTGGGTCGTTGCCTGCTGGAGCAAAGGGTTCGCGCTGACCTGGTGCTGGGACTGCCGCGCGGCGGGGTAATCGTCGCGGCGGGGGTGGCGCGGGCGCTAAATCTGCCGCTGGACGTGCTCGTCGTTCGCAAGATTGGGCATCCGTGGCACCGTGAATTTGCCGTCGGCGCACTGGCTGAGGCTGGTGTGATCGTTCTGGACGAGGAGGCCATCGGAACCAACGCGGTAATCCGCGCGGAGTTGGAGGAGATTATCCGGGAGGAAGATGAGCGCCTACGCAGTTATCAGGCCAGGTTTCA
The DNA here is from genome assembly GCA_903912925.1 of uncultured Verrucomicrobia subdivision 3 bacterium. Classification (GTDB taxonomy): domain Bacteria; phylum Verrucomicrobiota; class Verrucomicrobiia; order Limisphaerales; family UBA8199; genus PALSA-1440. Next base: position 6,196 of record CAIWJG010000665.1, read on the forward strand.
TCCCAAAGGCGCACCGGATCTGACGGGCAAAGCGGTGCTGCTCGTGGACGACGGCCTGGCGACGGGCGCGTCAACTGAGGCCGCTGTCTTGTCGGCCCGGAAAGGGAATGCGGGCTTCATTGTGGTGGCCGCCCCGGTCGCTTCGCCCAGTGCGGTCGAGCGCCTCGCGCGGGTCGCTGATGAGGTGCGGGTGCTGTGCGTGGACCCGGAATTCGATGCCGTGGGCCGGTATTATGACGTGTTTGCGCAAACGACCGATGAGGAGGTGATGGGCGTGATGCGTGATGCGTGAAACGTGAAACGTGTGGTGTTTAGCCCATTTGGCCTTGGATTTCCCTTCGCCCATCACGTTTCACGTTTCACGTTTCACGCACCACGCACCAGTTTGCCGAATTGCTTTTGCCTTCTCCCGCGACGGACTAACCTCCCCCCCGTGCCCGAACTACCTGAAGTCGAAGTGCTGGTCCGTCATTTGAGGCCGCTGTTGGACGGCCGGACTATTCGTTCTGTCCACGTGCGTCGCGCGAAGGTGGTTGGGCCGGCGTCCACGCGTGACTTCACGCAGGCTGTGCGTGGAGCGAAGTTCTGCAGCCTGGCGCGCCGGGGGAAATACCTGGTGTTCCAGCTACGGCAAGCGGGACGCCCCGAGCCGCTGACCTTGGTGGGGCACCTTGGCATGACCGGGCGGATGTACCTGTTGCCGGCCAAGGACCGGCTGCCCAAGCATGTGGCGGTCGTGCTCAATCTGGGCCGGGAGAACTTCATTTACGAGGATACCCGTTACTTCGGCCGGCTCACCCTGGATTGCGGCGCGCTGGCCAGGTTGGGACCGGAACCGCTGGGAGCGGAGTTTACGGCAAAGGGCTTCGCGAAGGCGCTGAGGCGTTCGCGACAGGCCATCAAAGTGAGGTTGCTCGACCAATCCCTGCTGGCGGGCGTGGGGAACATATACGCCAGCGAGGCCCTGTTCCGGGCTGGGGTTGCGCCCACGCTGCCGGCGCGGCGGTTGACGGTAGCACAGGTGCAAAGGCTTTGGCGGTCCGTTCGCGCGGTGCTCAGGGAGGCCATCGCTTGCGGTAGCACCGTTCCGCTGAATTATGCGGGTCAGGGGCAGCGGGATGGGCTCTTTTATTTCGGCAAGGCGCCCGGGGCGCCGGACTACTATGAGGAGCGGTTGCGGGTTTACGATCGCGCTGGCAAGCCGTGCCGGGAGTGCGGGACGGCCATCAAGCGGCGGGTGCAGGCCGCGCGGAGTACATTCTATTGCCCGCGGTGCCAGCGTGGTATGGAAATCCGAAGGCCGAAACCCGAAACTCGAAGGAATGCCGAAACCCGAAATCCGAACAAGATATGAGCTAAGTGGCGGTCTGCTGGGGTGGCGGTTGTTTCGGGCTGCGGAGTTTGGACCTATTTCGGCCTTCGGTATTCGTATTTGGTGGTTTGAAACGCCGTTTTTGGGGGTTATGCTTCCGTCCGCAGCACGGGTATGGCAAAGGATTACACATTATGAAGGTTGAGATACCGGATGAACTGAAGGCAGATGTGCCGCAGAATAATTACGGCAAAATGCTGGCCGCCACGCCGGTGGTGATGGCGGTGATCGCTACGCTGTTGGCTGGTTTGGCCTCCAGCGAGATGACCCGCGCCCAATACGACCGTGCCCTGGCCGCCCAGCAGCAGTCCAAGGTGGGCGACCAGTGGAGTTTCTTTCAGGCCAAACGGCTGCGCGGCGCACTTCAGCGCAACGCGCTAGACCTGTTGCAAAGCACCGTGGAGTTGCACCCGGTGACTGCGGCGGGGCTAAAGTCTGCCGCCGAGCAATGGCCCGCCCAACCCAGCGAATCCGACTCGGCGAAGGTAAGGACCCAAATGCTGGCGGTGCTGGAATCCCCGGCCGGACAGCAGGCGCTCGTCTGGCTGCAACGGGGAGAGGTGCCGCAGCCGGCCGCGGCGCTGGAGTTGGACCCGAGCCTGAAGGCGGCGCTGGCAGCGGTCGAGAACCTGGCCCCTGAGCCCCAGGTTACCCTGCTTCTTGCACCGGTGAGCCTCAAAATGCTGGACGAAGCGCTCCTCGCCGCCCGCGACCGCGCGCAGGCCTTCGATGCGACCACCAAGCCGGTCAACCAGGCGATTGACCAGTTCGAGAACCTGTTGGCTCGGCAAGCGGCCAGCCTGGAGGGTAAGGGCTCCTCGCCGGCGTCCGGTGCTTCCCTCACCCGCGACTTCACGGCTGCGCGTTTGCGCTATGCCGCGCTGCGGTATGAGCTCGAAGCCCGGCTAAATCAAGCCATCGCGGGCCTTTACGAACTGCAGGTTCGCAAGAGCAACATTTCCGCCGAGCGGCACCACGATCGGAGCCAGCGCTTCTTCTTCGGCATGTTGGCCGCACAGCTTGGGGTCATCGTCTCCACCCTGGCCATGGCTGCCCGGCAGCGCAACCTGCTGTGGGCGCTCGCGGCCGCCGCCGGCCTGCTGGCAGTTGCCTTCGCTATCTACGTCTATCTGTACGTATAATCGTCCCACCCAAACGTGAGAATCATTACTGACGAACGCTGCACCGGGTATTCGCACCCAGGTCACCCGGAACGGGCCGAGCGCATTCTGGCCACCTGGAAACTACTCCGGAGCCAAACCGAAGTGCCGATCACCTGGAGCGCGCCGGGTCCCGGCGATGACACGGCCATCCTGCGCGCTCACACCTCCGAACATCTCGCCCGACTGGGCCGGCTGGAGGACTACGACGAGGACACACCCTCTTACCCGAAGCTTGCCGATTACGCCCGCGCTTCCGTCGGTGCCGCGCTGGACGCGCTGAAGGCCGCGCGCGCCGGAGACACGGTCTTCAGCCTGATGCGCCCGCCGGGGCATCACGCCACGCGCAACCGGGCGATGGGCTTTTGCTACCTGAACAATGTTGCGATTGCCGCGCTCGAAGCGGCAGCCACCGGTACCAAACGAGTGGCCGTGTTTGATTTCGACGTACACCACGGCAACGGCACGGAGGCCATTCTCCTGAACAACCCCGAGTGCTCGTTCTTCTCCATCCATCAGTTCCCTTGCTATCCCGGCACCGGCACAAGGAACGCCGGCGCCAACTGCTTCAATTTCCCGGTGCCCCCGCAGACGCTGCGCGGCGAATACCGCCACAGCCTTGCCAGCGCCCTCGAACACCTGCAGGCCTCCAAGCCCGGACTGGTCGCCGTCTCCGCCGGATTTGACGCCTACGTGCATGACCCGCTGGCGCAAGGGTCACTGGAAATGGAGGACTTCTACTGGCTCGGCAAGTCGCTGCGCAACCTGGGCGTGCCGTTGTTCAGCCTGCTCGAAGGCGGCTACAGCACCGCTCTGCCGGAACTGATTCTGGCCTACCTCAAGGGTGTGGAGGGGAAGTGAAGGTTTTCGGTGCCTCCGCTGGTAGACAGGAGAAATCCGAAGGCCGAAATC